>DATFDN010000578.1:0-8888 GCA_035252035.1 Acetobacteraceae bacterium
AAGGCGGAATGCGCCGCGCTCTTCCGCCCTACAACGATGGGTGTTCAACAACGCCGGCTGGTGTCACTACTCCGGCGAGACCCGAGACGACAGCACCTCGATCGCACGGTCGCGCTGCGGGTCGCGGCCGGCGGCATAGCGGGACTCGAAGGGAACCGGGATGGTCGGCTCGACACCCCGCCCCTCCAGCCGCTCGCCATCCACGCGCACATCATCCACGGCGAGCATCAACAGATCGCCATTGCTCATCAGGAAGGCGGTCGCCGCCAGCACCGCGCCCTCGGTGTGGCTGCCGATCACCTCGCCCAAATGGTACTTCTTGAACCCGTAGGCGAGCACTTCCTTGCCGCTGCGCGAACGCTCGTTCACCAGCATCGCCGCCGGCCGGCGCCATTTCACGTTTTCAAGTTCGGTACGGCCCTCGCGGTTCCGCACCTGCATGGTCGGCGCGCGAGGGTTGAACAGGTCGAGGTACTCCGGCACGGCACCTCCCCACCCCTCGCGCAAGTCGATCACCAGGGCGTCCGCATCCTTGAGCGTTCCCTCGCCGATCAGATCCTCCAACGCATCCTGGTACGCGCGACCCGCGTAGCACCACACGTGGGCATAGCCGATCCGCAGCCCGTTCGCCGGGATCAGCCGCGCACTGGCGCGCAGTCCGCGCAGGAACATCTCATGCGGCTGCAACGCGGCGGGCGTGACGCTCATCTGGATCAGAGGGCCACCGGCCTCCCGGCGGACCGAGAGCACGACCGGGCTGCCGACTTTGTCCTTGAAGGACAGCACCGGACGGAACGGAGCGCCGTCTGCGGCGGCGATCTCATCGCCCACGAGCAGCCCGGCCCGCTGCGCTGGCGTATCCTCGATCACCCCGGTGACGAACACGCGCCCCCGCGCGTCGGTGCGCGTGAACAGCCCGATACCCGGATAGGTGATTTTGCCTCCAGGAAAGGCGCGCTCCAGCCCGCGATGGCGGAGCGCGCCGGCGAAGATGTTGGCGAGCTGGTAGTAGGCCGGATCGGCGGGGGTGTAGAGTTCGGTGTGCGAGGCGTGCAGCTCCGCCAGCATGGCGTTGATGACCGCGGCCAGAGCCTCCTCCGAGGGTGCCGCCTCCGCTTGAGGGGCGTAACGCGCACGCACCGCGGCCCAATCGAGACCGTGCAGACGCGGATCATAGAAATGGTCGCGCACGGTCCGCCACACCTCATCGAAAACGGCTCCGTTGCCGCTGGCCTGCGCGGGCGCCGAGACACGGGGCGGCGTCGAAGCGCTAGATGCTTGGAGTGGAATGATTCCCGCCAGCACGAGCGCGAGCGACCAGCCCATGACGCAGCGAGGTACCGTGATGACCATGGATTATTCCCTGTCAGAATCGCGCGGCAAGACCTGTGGGCTCCCTCCGGACCGGAGAGCATTGCCACGCCCCATCGCCTATGACAGCCTCCGCCCCAATGGAGGAAATGCATGGCTGACCTGGCGCGCAATGAGCGCCTGCGGACGGAGTTCCAAAGGGCGCGCGGCTACTGGACCCCAGTATGGGACATGCTGCTGGAGCAGTCTCCCGATTTTTTCGAGGCGTATCTCGATCTCTCCTCTGCCCCCTGGCGGAGCGGCACGCTCCCGCCGAAGGTGAAGGAGCTGATCTATATCGCGATCGATTCCTCCACCACGCACCTCTATTCCAAGGGGACGCGTGTGCATATCCGCAACGCGCTGAAGCACGGCGCTACCCGGGAGGAGATCATGGAGGTGCTCCAGCTCACCTCCGTGCTCGGCATCCACACCATCACCGAGGGCGTGCCGGCGATGCTCGACGAGCTGAGCAAGGCGGGCAAGGAACCAGAGCAGGTCTCGGCGTCCCTCAACGCGCGCCAGGAGTCGCTCAAGGCTGCCTTCATCGAGGCGCGTGGGTACTGGTCGCCGATGTGGGATGGGGTGCTCGCCCTCGCGCCCGATTTCTTCGAGGCCTATCTGCGGTTCTCCTCTGTCCCTTGGCGCAATGGCCCGCTCCCGCCCAAGGTGAAGGAGCTGATCTATGTGGCCATCGACGCCGCGACGACGCATCTCTATGACAAGGGCACCCGCATCCACATGGCCAATGCGATCCGCCACGGCGCCACGGCGGCGGAGATCATGGAGGTGCTGCAACTGGTCTCTGTGCTCGGCATCCACACCATGACGGACAGCCTTCCCATCCTCGATGAGGAGTGCAGGGCCGCCGAGGCGGAGCGGGCGAGATGAAGTTCGGGATATTCTACGAGCATCAACTACCGCAGCCCTGGGAGGAGGATTCGGAGCGGCGCCTCTACCAAGAGGCACTGGAGCAGGTCGAGCTCGCGGACCGGATCGGCGTCGAGTACGTTTGGGAAGTGGAGCACCATTTCCTCGAAGAGTACTCGCAGTCCTCGGCGCCCGAGGTGTTCCTCGCCGCGTGCTCGCAGCGCACGAAGCGCATCCGGCTCGGGCACGGCATCACGCTGATGCCGCCGGGCTACAACCATCCCGCGCGCGTCGCCGAGCGGATCGCGACATTGGATCTTGTCTCCAACGGCCGCGTGGAGTGGGGCACCGGCGAGTCGGCGACGGCGGTGGAGATGGAGGGATTCGGCATCGACCCCGACGAGAAGACCGCGATGTGGCAAGAAGCCACCGAGCAAGCGGCGAACATGCTGGTCATGCGCCCCTATCCCGGCTTCACGGGCCGGTATTTCGACATGCCGTGCCGCAACCTTGTTCCCAAGCCGGTGCAGAAGCCGCACCCTCCGATGTGGGTGGCGTGTTCGCGGCGCGAGACGATCCACCGCGCCGCCCGGCATGGGCTGGGCGCGCTGACCTTCGCCTTCATCGAGCCGGAGCAGGCGGCGAAATGGGTCGCCGAGTACTACGAAATTATCAACTCGCCGGAGTGCGTGCCGCTGGGCCATTCCGTGAACGCCAATGTCGCGGTCGTAAGTGGCATGTCATGCCATCCGGACGAGCAGGAGGCGATCCGGCGCGGGTTGGACGGCTTCCGCTTCTTTGGCTACTCGCTGGGTTACTACGCGATCTTCGGCGATCACCGGCCTGGAGTGACCAATCTGTGGGACCGGTTCCTGGAGGTGAAGGATTCGCTGCCAGACAATGCCGGGCGCGGCGGCATCGGCACGCCGGCGCAGCTCACCACACATCTCCGCCGCTATGAAGAGGCTGGCATCGACCAAGTGATCTTCGTGCAGCAGAGCGGCCGAAATCGGCACGAGGACATTTGCGCGTCGCTGGAGGTGTTCGGCGCGGATGTCCTGCCCGCCTTCCAGGAACGGGACCGGGTTCACGAAGAGACGAAGCGGCGTAAGCTGGCGGGCGCGATCGACGCGGCGCTCGCCCGCAAGCCACGCATGAGGCCGATCGACCCCGCTTCGGTGCCAAGCGTCCCCGCTTTCGGCCTGCGCGCCGGGACGGGCGGATCGGTCAACGTCGAGACGGTGTCTGATCGGGGCGGCGCCATTGCCATCCCGCGTGCCGACCCGGGCGGTGTGACGCAGCGATCAAACTGAACTGGAACTGGCTATCCCAAAGGAGACCGAGATGCGCCGCGAGACGCTGACCTACCAAGCCGACGGCCTTACCATGAGGAGCCAACTCTTCTTCGACGAGTCGGCGTCCGGCCCGCGGGCCGGCGTGCTGGTCTTTCCCGAAGCCTTCGGCCTTGGGGAGCACGCGATCTCGTGCGCCGAACGGCTCGCGAAGCTGGGCTATGTCGCGCTGGCCTGCGACCTGCATGGCGATGGCCGTCTCGTTGACGACTTGCAGCAGGCGATCGGCTTGATCGAGCCGCTGATCGCCAATCCCTCGCGCACTCGCGCCCGCGCGTCGGCGGCCTTGCAGGCGCTGACGGCGCGTTCCGAGGTGGATCGCACCCGCGTCGCGTCAATCGGGTACTGCTTCGGCGGCACCATGTCGCTCGAACTGGCGCGGTCGGGGGCAGAGCTGAAGGCGGTGGTCGGCTTCCACAGCGGCCTCGGGACCAACGCGCCCAAGACCGACGCCAAGGCCATCAAGGCCCGAATCCTGGTCTGCATCGGCGCTGACGACCCGATGATCCCGCCCGAGCAGCGAGCGGCCTTCGAGAGCGAGATGCGCGAGGCTGGAGTTGACTGGCAGATGCACCTCTACGGCAACACGGTGCATAGCTTCACCAACCCAGAGGCGGCGAAGCGCAACATGCCGGACGCGATTCGCTATAGTGCGGAGGCCGACGCGCGCTCCTGGGCGGCATTGCAGGAGCTGTTCTCGGAGACGCTGGGGCAAGCTTAGTACTGAGCGCCGCGCCTCATCGACAAGCCCCTTGTACGACCCCAAGCGTTGTGTATATTTGCGCAACGCTGAGGTGAGGCGCGACGGCGTGCGAAGCAATGGACCGGGCTGCGACGCGAGGGATGGGCAGAACGGCCGGGCAAGGGCGCGCACGTCATCCTCAAAAAGTCTGGCCACCGCGTTGTCGTCTCGAATCACTCCGGAGACATCCCAACCGGCACACTGCGTGCCATCTGCGCTCAGGCCGGCTGGGAGTTCCCGCCTCGGCGGTGAGCAGAGGATCCCATGGCTACAAGTATTACCTGGCGATTGCGGACCGGCTCCCTAACGAGAGTAGTTGGTCCATCACCTTTCCGGATTTTCCAGGCGTCACCTCGGTCGCTGAGAAATTCTCCGGCGTGATGCGACAAGCGAAGGACGCGCTCGCGACCGCTGTCGAGGACATGGAGAGGGATGGGGAGGCGTTGCCGCCTTCGGTCGAGGACGATGCTCTCCCCAGCTATGATCGCACCGCCCATTATGACCCTCGGGTTCTCCTGGTTCCAGTAGAGACGGCGGGGCGCGCGCTGCGCGTCAACGTCAGTTTGGATGAAGGCTTGCTCGCCCGCATTGATGACGTTTCGAAGCGGACTGGCCTAAGTCGTTCCGCGCTGCTGGCGAGGGGCGCTCGCCTGCTCATTGCAATCGAGATAAGTTCTTGATGGATCGTCCTCAGGGATGGCAACCTCGACGCACGCGGCAGCCTTTCCGCACGGTTGGAATGCATACGGATGCAAACACCCGGATGCATTGGATCGAGAACTGGTTCCGGAATCACCCGCTTTCATCTTTTCATGAGGCAGTTGGCAACCTTGCGGAGGAACTTATCCGGAGTGGGCGTTGAGCCGAGGCAGCGGCACTGAAAGTGGCCTCCTTTTCCCAACGAAACTGCCAAAGCATCGAAGCCGCAGCAGGATAGACTTTTCGCAAGGGCACTACGCCGCCAGCTCCAGGATCTCGCGAACCTGCGCCGGGCCGCCGATCGGGCGCGGGTTGCGGGGCACCCAGGGCGTCTGCATCGCCTGCTCCGCGATACGATCGAAGTGTTCCGGCCCGACCTTCACCGCCGACAGGCTGCGCGGCATCCCAAGGCCGCCGATAAAGGCGTCCAGCACGCTGCCTGCGTCCTCTCCCGGACGGTCCATCGCGGCCGCCACCAAAGCCTGCCGCGCGGCGTTCGCCGGCTTGTTCCAGCGCATCACCGCTGGAAGCATGATGCAGGAGGTGTGCCCGTGCGGGGTGTCGAAGGCCGCGCCGAGTACATAGCCGATGCCGTGGCTCGCCCCCATCGGCACTCCGGCCGCGAGCGGTCCCATCGATAGCCAGGAGCCAATCTGGCAATCGAGCCTCGCGTCGAGGTCGGCGGGATCGGCCTTCACGCGCGGCAACCCGCTGGCCAGCAACGCGAGCCCCCGCAGCGCCTGCGCGTCCGCGAACGGGTTCGCCTCGTTCGAGCAGATGCCCTCCACGCAGTGATCGACCGCGCGGATGCCGGTGGACAGGAACAGCCACTCAGGCGTGTGGACCGTCACGGTCGGATCAAGGATCACCGCGCGCGGGACGATGTCCGGGTGCCGGAACAGCTCCTTGACATGTTGGCGCTCGTCGGTGACGCCCGCGATGGCACTGAACTCCCCCGCTGAGAGCGTGGTCGGCACGCTGATTTGGCGGACGCGCGGGGCGTTGCATTTCGGCGGACCAAGCATGCCGTCCGGCCCCGCCACGGGGCGGAGCGCGTCCAGCGCCTCGGGCGCGCGGACATCGTTGGCGACGCAGAGCTGCACCGCCTTGGCGCCATCCGTCACCGAGCCGCCGCCCACCGTCACGATGAGGTCGGCGCCCGTCGTGCGCGCCTGGTCCGCCGCCGCGATCACCGCGCGCCGTGGCGTGTGCGGCGGCATCTGGTCGAACACGCCCGCGCACCGCTCGCCGAGGGCGGTGCGGACGCGCTCCACCGTATCGGTCTCGCGGTTGAGCGTGCCGCTCGCCATCACGAAGATCCGCTGCGCGCCAAGGCGCCGCGCCTGCTCGGCGACCGCCTCGGCGGCGGGCACGCCGAACACCACCTCGTCCATCCGGCTGAACGCGACGCGACCTCGTTTCGGCATTGCTTGCTCCCTCAGCTTGTCCGGCCCCGCTCATTTTCGAGGGTTTGCAGATCGCAATCAACGTGCTCGGCCGCTCGCTTGGCAAGTCGCGCGAGCCGCTGCGTGTCGCCGAGGAGTGCGCGGCGATCGACTGCCTGAGCAGCGGGAGGCTGATCGCCGGTGGAGAGGCCGGAGGAGACATTCGACGCGGTGGCGGCGTTCCTGCATTCTACGGCCCCCGAACCCTGACGGGCTCGCCGCCAACCGAGAGGAGATCCCATGACCATTCGCTTCGACAACCGCGTCGCCATCGTTACCGGAGCCGGCGCCGGGCTGGGCCGGTCGCACGCGCTGCTGCTTGCCGGGCGCGGGGCCAAGGTGGTGGTGAACGATCCGGGCGGGTCGGTGGACGGGCGCGGCAGCGCGAACTCGGTCGCCGATCAGGTCGTGGCGGAGATCAAGGCCAAGGGGGGCGAGGCGGTCGCCGACTACAACTCGGTCGGAGACTGGGAGAGCGCGCAACGCATCGTCAGGACCGCGACCGACACCTGGGGCCGGCTCGACATCCTGGTGAACAATGCCGGCATCCTGCGCGACAAGGCGTTCAACAACATGGACATGCAGGATTTCGAGACGGTGGTGCAGGTGCATCTGATGGGCACCGTCTATTGCACCCGCGCCGCCTGGCCGGTGCTGCGCGCGGGCAATTACGGGCGCGTGGTCGTCACCACCTCCACCTCCGGCCTGTTCGGCAATTTCGGGCAGGCCAATTACGGCGCGGCCAAGGCGGGGGTGTGCGGCCTAGTGAACTGCCTGCGCTTCGAGGGCGCGAAATACAACATCCTGACCAATGTCATCTCCCCGGCCGCGCTGACCCGCATGACCGAGGGCCTGATGAACCCGGCGGTCGCGCCCTACATGAAGCCCGAGCTGGTGTCCCCCGCCATGGCTTGGCTGTGCAGTGAGGAATGCAACGTCTCCGGCCAGATCATCTTCGCCCAGGCGGGCGGCTTCACCCGCATCCAGTACTTCGAGACCGAGGGCGTGCAGTTCGATCCGGACAAGCCGATCACGGTGGAGATGTTCGCGGAAGCGTTCCCGAAAATCTCCGACCTCTCCACCGCCCACCCGCTGCGCACGATCATGGGCGAGATGGAGAACAAGCTGCGCGGGATCGGCAAGATCGGCTGACGCGCCGCGCTAGTGGCGCATGTCGCTGTCATCGGCGCCGGCATCATCGGCGCCGCCAGCGCGGTCGAGCTGCTGCGCGACGGCCACCAAGTCAGCATTCTCGATCCCGGCGAGCCGGGCGGGGCGCAAGCGGCGAGCTTCGGCAATGGATGCTGGTTGTCACCCAGTTCCGTCGTGCCGATGTCGGCGCCCGGCATTTGGCGCAAGGTGCCGGGCTGGGTTGCCGATCCGCTCGGCCCACTGACGATACGCTGGCGCTATCTGCCGCGAATGCTGCCTTGGCTCGCACGGTTCCTCGCCGCTGGCGCGACCGAGGCGAAGGTTGCCGCCACAGCGCGGGCGCTGCGTCCGCTGCTGGAAGCGGCGCCTGAGCGGCACGCGCTTTTGGCGGAGGATGCCGGCGTCGGCGATCTGATCGTGCGCGGCGGCCTGCTCTACATTTTTCCCTCGCGCGCGGCGTTCGAGGCCGAGGCGCTGGCCTGGCGCGTGCGGGCCAGTACCGGCGTGCGCTGGATCGAGCTGGACGAGCACGAACTCCGCCAACGCGAGCCTGCGATCGACCGGCGCTATCGTTTCGGGGTGCTGGTCGAAGAGGGCGGGTATTGCCGCGATCCGGGCGCCTATGTCGCGGCGCTGGTGCGCCACGCGGAGGCGCTCGGCGCCACGCGCCGCGCCGCGCGCGCCACGGGCTTTCGCATCGAAGCGGGCCGGCTGCGCGCGGTGCGCATCGAGGGCGGCGAGATCGCCTGCGGCAAGGCAGTGATCGCGGCCGGTGCCCGCTCCCGCGCGCTTGCCGCCGCGGCCGGGGATCGCGTGCCGCTGGAGAGCGAGCGAGGCTATCACGCGACCATCGCGCATCCCGAGGCGGCGCCGCGCCTTCCGGTGATGCCGAGCGACGGCAAGATGTCCGTCACCGCGATGGCGGGCGGCCTGCGCCTCGCGGGGCAGGTGGAGCTGGCCGGGCTGAAGGCCGCGCCCCATTGGCGCCGGGCGGAAATCCTGCGCGACTTCGCGCTGCGCTTGCTTCCGGGCCTGCCGCGCGATTTGCCCGCCGGGCGGGTTTCGTTCTGGATGGGGCACCGCCCGTCGATCGCCGACGGCCTGCCCTGCATCGGCCCGGCCTCGTCCAGTTCCGACATCATCCACGCCTTCGGCCACGGCCATGTCGGGCTGGCGGCGGGGGCGATAACGGGGCGGCTGGTCGGCGATCTAGTGAGCGGCAAGGCGCCGGCCATCGACATGCGGCCCTATCGGGCACAGCGATTTGCATGGAGGGCG
>DATFDN010000579.1:0-4153 GCA_035252035.1 Acetobacteraceae bacterium
GGGGGAGCCGGACTCAAGTGCCGACTTGTTCCTCGACCTTCGAGCTGACCGCCACCTCCCGCAGCTTCCGTGCCATCGCGGGAGGGGGAGCCGGACTCAAGTGCCGACTTGTTCCTCGACCTTCGAGCTGACCGCCACCTCCCGCAGCTTCCGTGCCATCGCGGCGATGCCGTTGCCGCGATTGGTGGACAGCGCCTCGATCAGCCCCAAATCCTTTAGGAAGCCTGGATCGGTGCCGGCGATCTCCTCTACCGTGCGACCCGAATAGACCCGCAGCAGCAGCGCCACTAGCCCCGAGACGATCGCTGCGTCGGAGGCGCCCGCGAAGAACAAGCGGTCGTCGCGCCGCTCGACTTCCATCCAGACTTTGCTTTGGCAGCCCGGAACCCGGTGGGCGTCGTCCATCCACGCCTTTGGGAAGGGCGGTAGCTTGCGGCCGAGTTCGATGATGAACTGGTAGCGGTCCATCCAATCGTCGAAGACCTCAAGCTCCTCGGCGATGGCGGCGATGGCCGCGGCGGCGGTGGGTTCCTCGGGCTGCACAAAGGGATCGGGCATGACCCGATGTGCGGACCGGCGCGGGAGGCGTCAAGGCTTAATGGATCTCCCCCGAGCGCTCGATTGCCTCGCGCAGCTTGGCGGGCGAGAAATCGGGCGCGCGGCAGACATCCAGGATCACCTTCTCGCGCCGCCCGATCAGTTCGATCGCGTCGGGCAGCTTGCGCACCGCCTCGGCCGGAATCACCACCGCGCCGTGGCGGTCCGCATGGATCACGTCGTCGTGGACCACGTTCATGCCATGCACGTTCACGGGCTTGCCGAAATCCACCAGGTGGACATGCGCGTGGCTCGGGCAGACCATGCCGCCAATGATCTGAAATCCCTCGGCCCAGGCGTCGATGTCGCGGTACGAGCCGTTGGTGACGCAGCCCAGCGCGCCGAGCGCCTTGTGGACGGTGGAATGCACCTCGCCCCAGAAGGCGCCATAGCCGGGCGTGTCGTCGAGGTCTTGCAGCACCACCACTGTCGGCAGGTCGGTGGCGGCGACGTAGTCGTACCAGTCAAGCCGGTTGGCGACCGCGCCGCGCGGCGCCTCCTTCGACCGGATCATGCCGACGCGGGCCAACCCGACCATGGGCGGCAACTTGGGCTCGATCGGCACCAAAGGTTGGGTGGTGAACCCAATGGCCCGGCGCTCCGGGGTCACGATCTCCAGGCCATTGCAGATGGTGGGCGTATCCCACTGCTCCAGCACGGCGAGGTCAGCTTGGGTGAACGGCCGGTCGGGCATGGGTGTCCCCCTTTGATGGCATTCCCTGGCCGAGTTTCACCCGGTCCCGCGCCGCGTGGCAACCATCGGGTCAGCGCCCCAGCAGCGTACCGAGCATGGCCCGCCCGGCACGCGCGAGCGTCGCGCGCAAGACGAAGCTCATCTGCTCGACCCTTCCCCCTCGAAAGGCCGCACCGCACCGCCGCGAAAGCTGTTGCCGGCGAGTTCAGCTTGTGTCGCGGTCACGTTATGCACGAAGGTGGTGGCGCGGCCCTCGTCATTGACCAGCACATTGCCGCGGAACACGAGCTGCTCGGTCGGCTGGCTCACGCCTTCCGCCCCGATCATGATGACGGTAGCCGGGTTTTGCGAACGCGGGCCTTTCTCCAGCCGGTTGCCGGCGACGAATGCGTTGCCGCCGTTGGGCATGTCGATCAGGTAGCTGGAGGTGCCGTCCGGTCCGTCCGCGATGTCGCAATCGACGATCCTGGTGGACAGCGCGCGCGACTTGATGTGATGGCCCTCATGCGTGTCGAGGAAGCGGGAGCGCTCGATGTCGAGCAGCTTGATCTGGTTGACATAGACGCCGTGCGCGCAAAACCCCGCGCAGGCGCCGTTGCCGACGAACGTGCTGCCGTGATGCGGATCGTCGCGGCTTGGTTGCCGGCGGCGAGCAGGCCGTTCTGGTTATTGATGAACCGCGTGTTCTCGATCGTCAGATCCCCGCCCTCGGCGCGGATGCCGGCGCCGTTGTGGTCGGGGACGCGGACCCGTTGCAGGGTCAGATCGCGGACGGTGACATTGCGGCCATCGATGACCAGCAGCGCCTTGCCTTGGCATGGCTTGTCGGTCAGCACCACGCTCCCGCCCACACCCTCGATCGTCAGGTCGTTGCGCCGCACCACCGCGCAATCGAAATATTGGCCGGGGTGGATGGCGATGGTGTCGCCGTCATGCGCGGCGGCGATGGCCTGGCTTGGCAGGGCGAAGGTCTGGCCGGGACCGGCGTGGAGGGTCGCGGCCATCGCGCCGGTCGCGGGGCCAAGGCAGAGGGCGGCAAGCATGATCGAGCGGCGCATTCGCGAAACCTCGATGGTGGCGAGGCGCATCGCGTAGCACTTGGCGCGCGCGCCCAACGTCCTGAAATCGTCAATAGCCCGTCAGCGATGCGCGTCGTGCCAGGAGAGTAGGGCGGAAAAGCGAAGCACATTCCGTCAGCCACCAAGATGCGGGCTGGCGGCGGGATGCGCTGCGCTTTCCCGCCCTACGCTCCCGATCCTCAACGGCAGAACCCGTCAATGTCGCAGAATTTCGCATCGCGCGGTATGTGGATTGTCTTGCTCCGTGCCATGCCCTTGTATCGGCAGACGAGGTAATAGCCCTCCGGGAATGTGGGCGGGCTGGATATATCCCATCCCTTGTCTTGCGGAACCATATCAGTCTCGTGCTCCGGATACCCGTCGAAAACCGATATGTTGTTGCTAAGTGTGTGGTGGCCGAGGACAGGCGGGCATCGGACACCGGTTGCATTGGCTGGAGGCCATGCAATGACCAATGCGAGGCCTAATTGGCGCGGTATCATCGACAAAAGCCGTCGATATCGCAGAATTTCATTCCAGAGAGAACGCGGAATGTTTTGGTTTCCTTTATTCCTTTATAATAGCATACAAGGAACCAACCCTCATTGTCAGTTGCTGGCTTTGATACATCCCATCGGCCATTAATTGGTATTGAGTCAGCTAATTCCGCCGGATTTCCATTAAAGAGCGATACATGCTCGAATGCGTGCTTTCCCATGCTGCGTGGGCACCGAATGGCAGTGGCTGATGCTGAATATATACCGATCAAAAGAAATATAAGGATAAAAGTTAAGCGCTTAATCGGCATATCCACCATCCTTTCTGATTGCAATCCGAACAGACATTTCAATTTACAACGTAGTATCGATTCGCATTCTCGATATCAATGCGGCTATCATCGAACTTGATGGTTCGGGCGTGCGGCGCCTGAATCCAGACGGCTTTTCCGCCTTTATATTGAATCCACTGATCGATCACCCTGATCCCGTGCGCATCCTGGCCCAGATAGATCGCCGCGTGGCTCCGTCCATCTGTGTGGTTCCCATACCGCCCATTGGGATCGAACGTCGCGATCGCGGTTCCCGGACGCAGCGCCATGTTGCCCTTCACCAGCGCGCCGCGACGCCACTGCGCGGTGAGCGGGGCGCCGGTCGCCCGCTGGACGAGGGCGACGCATTGCCCGGAGCCGACGGAGGAATGTCCGATCCACCGCTCGGGGTCCGTGGCGACATAGCCATGCGTCGATGCAGGCGCGGGGTCGGCGAATGCGTCCGGGTTCTCCTTCAAGGCTCGCAGGGCGGTGACGGGATCGCCATGGACCTCGGACGCACGTTGGAACGCTCGCACCGATGCCGCCATGCTTGTCTGCCCATCAAGCCGCCGCGCACCCCGCGCCGGAGCGGGCGGGGTATCCGGGGCATCCAGGCGTTCAGGCGGCGGCACATCCTGGCTTCGCTCGATACGGGGAACGAATGTCGCGGGAATCGAGAACCAGCTGGGATAGCGCGCCTTGAACTCGGCGGCCTCGGGCGACTCCGGCTCGCCGTGGGGGATAAAGAGGAACGGGATTTTCAGATCATCTGCCATGTGTCGCGCGCCTGAAGTTCGATTTATTAACTAACACATATCGAACGGCCTCGCAACAACTTCAGCCGCCGGCTCTCGCCCTCCATGCAAATCGCTGTGCCCGATAGGGCCGCATGTCGATGGCCGGCGCCTTGCCGCTCACTAGATCGCCGACCAGCCGCCCCGTTATCGCCCCCGCCGCCAGCCCGACATGGCCGTGGCCGAAGGCGTGGATGAT
>DATFDN010000580.1:0-9657 GCA_035252035.1 Acetobacteraceae bacterium
AGCTCCACCACGACGGTCGCGAACGAGCCGGTCAGCTTCACCTTCCAGGGCTTTCCGAATCTCCCGCCGGCGCTGCTGGGCACGCAGAACGCGTTCCTGAGCTATTCCGTAGTGACCACGGCCGGGGCGAACGCCGTCGCCGTGCCGGCGCTCGGGACGGTGGACTCGCAGCCGATCAATCAGAGCTTCACCATGCGCTTCGTCCGTGCCACGCCGTTCACCCCGGCCGGCCATCCGAAGCTTCACCTCACGAATCTGCTCACCATCACCCTGTCGGCGCGGCCGGGGCAGTCGATGACCGCCCAGATGTATGGCATCGCTGGTTCTTCCAGCGTGCATCTCGACTCCGACGCCTCCTATGCCACGGTGGACTTCACCTCCGATTTCCTGAACTTCGCCAACACCGCCGATCACAGCATGGCGCTGAGCTACACTTTGCAGACGATGCAATACCTAGGGATCGGCGCGAAGTTCCTGACCGCCTACGACAAGACCTCTGGCGGAACCACCCAGGCGGGCACATGCCCCGCGCGCGTGTTTGCTTCCACCGCGATCTGCAACTATCGCGGCTTCACGGCCACCGAGTCCGGCAATTTCGGCTCCGCGCCGCCACCCGTCGCCGTCTTCACCGTCCCTGAACCGGCGACGATGGGCGTGTTCGGCCTGGGCCTGCTCGGCCTCGCGGCCAGCCGGCGCCGCCGCTCGACTTAGTCACCTCAAGGCGCCCGGCGCACCGGGCGCCTCTCGATTTTTCGCGGCGCTCGGGCCATCTCTGGGGCGATGTCCCAGACCCTGCTCCGCCCGTCCGCGCCGGTCCTGTTTATCCCCGCCAAGCTGCCGGCCCGGCCACACACCCGCGCGCTCAAGATCGTCTCCGACTACGCCCCCGCCGGCGACCAGCCAGCGGCGATCGAGGAGCTGATGCGCGGCGTGCGCGAAGGCGAGCGCGAGCAGGTGCTGCTCGGCGTCACCGGCTCGGGCAAGACCTTCACCATGGCGAAGGTGATCGAGGCGGTGCAGAAGCCGACCCTGATCCTCGCCCCCAACAAGACCCTGGCCGCGCAGCTTTACGGCGAGATGAAGGGCTTCTTTCCAGAGAACGCGGTCGAGTATTTCGTGAGCTACTACGACTATTACCAGCCGGAGGCCTACGTCCCGCGCACCGACACCTATATCGAGAAGGACGCGCAGATCAACGAGCAGATCGACCGGATGCGCCACGCCGCCACCCAGGCGCTGCTGGAGCGCAACGATGTCATCATCGTCGCCTCGGTCTCCTGCATCTACGGCATCGGCTCGGTCGAGAGCTACCAGCGCATGGTGGTCCGGCTCCAGCCCGGCGGGCGGATCGATCGCGATAGGCTCGCCAAGTCCCTGGTGGAGCTGCAATACCGCCGCAACGACGCCGCCTTCCAGCGGGGCACGTTCCGCCTGCGCGGCGAGACCGCCGATGTCTGGCCGAGCCATCTAGAGGACCGCGCCTGGCGGATCAGCCTGTTCGGCGACGAGATCGAGGCGATCCGCGAGTTCGACCCGCTGACCGGCGAAGTCACCGGCGATCTGGACGGGGTGACGGTCTACGCCAACAGCCACTACATCACGCCGCGCCCCACGCTCAACCAGGCGATCCGCGAGATCAAGCGCGAGCTCAAGGAGCGGCTGGAGGAGCTGACGGCGGAGGGCAAGCTGCTCGAAGTCGAGCGGCTGAACCAGCGCACCACGTTCGATATCGAAATGATGGAGACCACCGGCTCCTGCAAGGGGATCGAGAACTACTCGCGCTATCTCACCGGCCGCAAACCGGGCGAGCCGCCGCCGACCCTGTTCGAGTACCTGCCGGAAGACGCGCTGCTGATCGTGGACGAGAGTCACGTCACCGTTCCGCAGATCGGGGGGATGTACCGGGGCGACTTCAACCGCAAATCCGTTCTCGCTGAGTTCGGCTTCCGCCTCCCCTCCTGTGTTGACAACCGGCCACTCAAATTCGAGGAGTGGGACACGTATCGTCCGCCCACGATCTTCGTCTCGGCCACGCCCGGCCGGTGGGAGCTGGACCGCACGGCGGGCGTGTTCGCCGAGCAAGTGATCCGCCCGACCGGCCTCGTTGATCCCGCGGTCGAGGTGCGCCCGGTCGAGCGCCAGGTGGATGACCTGCTGGCCGAGTGCCGCGCCACCGCCGCGCGCGGCGGGCGCGTGCTGGTGACGACGCTCACCAAGCGCATGGCCGAGGATCTGACCGACTACCTGACCGAGAACGGGATCAAGGTCCGCTACCTCCATTCCGACATCGACACGCTGGAGCGCATCGAGATCATCCGCGACCTGCGCCTCGGCGTCGTCGATGTGCTGGTTGGGATCAATCTGCTGCGCGAGGGGCTGGACATTCCCGAGTGCATGTTGGTCGCCATCCTCGACGCCGACAAGGAAGGCTTCTTGCGCTCCACGACCAGCCTGATCCAGACCATCGGCCGCGCCGCGCGCAACGTCGATGGGCGGGTGATCCTGTACGCCGACACCATGACGGACAGCCTGCGCCGCGCGATCGAGGAGACCGAGCGCCGCCGCGCCCGCCAGCGCGCCTGGAACGAGGCGCACGGCATCACCCCGCAATCGGTCCGCAAGCAGATCGCCAAGGTGCTGGAGACGGTCTACGAGCAGGATTACGTCACGGTCGCGCCCATCGCCGAGACCGGCCCGGCGGAGCTGGTCGGCAAGGATCTGAAGGCGAGCATCGCCGAGCTTGAGAAGCGAATGCGCGCCGCCGCCGCCGATCTCGAATTCGAGCAGGCGGCCCGCTTGCGGGACGAGATCCGCCGGCTGGAGGCGCTGGAGCTCGGCCTTGAGCCGCCGCCAACCGCCTCGGCCACGCTCCGCCCCCGCAAGGACCGCACGCCCGAGCCGCTTGGCCCAGGGGGCGGAGGCTACAATCCCGCGAAGCGGCGCGGGCCGGCGGGACGAGGGAGCCGGCGGTGAATTACGACATCCATCCATGGCGTGCGGTGAGGCTTGATCCCCTCTCCGCCCCTGGGGGCGGAGAGGGCCGGGGTGAGGTGGGGGAAACACCAGCGCCCGGCGCGGATGCTGCAACGCTCCGTTCAGGTTCTCGACCCCCGCATTCTCCCCTAAACGCGTCCTTCCCCAAAAGCGGATGGGGCAAGCGGCCCCCACCTCACCCCGACCCTCTCCGCCCCCAGGGGCGGAGAGGGGGCCTGCAATGACCCCGCTTCCCATCCCCCCAGCGATTCCCCGCGTCGCCCTCGTCACCGGCGCCGCCGATCGTCTCGGACGGGCGATCGCCCTGTCTCTCGCTGACGCCGGGTTCGACATCGCCCTGCATCGCCGGCACAGCATCGCGGCCGCCGAGCAAACGGCCGCCACCATCCGTGAGCGGGGGCGCGCGGCCGTGGTGCTCGCGGCCGAGCTGAGCGACGAGGCGGCGGTCTCTGGCCTGCTGCCCGCCGCAGAGGCCGCGCTCGGGCCGGTCGGCGTCCTTGTCAACAACGCCAGCGCGTTCGAGCGCGACGAATGGGACACGGTCACGCGCGCGTCGTGGGATTGCCACATGCTGCCCAACCTGCGCGCGCCGTTCCGGTTGATGCAGCTCTTCGCGAAGGCGCTGCCCGAGACGGCGGAGGGCGTCGTGGTCAACATGATCGACCAACGGGTGTGGTCAATCACGCCGCATTTCGTCTCCTACACTGTCTCCAAGGCCGGATTATGGGCGCTGACCCAAGCGATGGCGCTGGCGCTCGCCCCGCGTATCCGGGTCAACGGGATCGGCCCCGGCCCTGCCCTGCCCAGCCCGCGCCAGACGACGGAGCAATTCGCCCGGCAATCCGATTCCGTCCCGCTCCGCCACGGCACCTCGCCCGAGGAAGTGGGACGCGCCGTGCTCGCGATCCTGAGCTTGCCCGCCATGACCGGGCAGATGCTTGCCTTGGACGGCGGGCAGCACCTGCAATGGGCGTCGGGCCGCGCTGCCTCGCCCTTCCCGGAGTAGGGCCGTGCGGGGCTCGCGACGCGTCTTCGTCCGCAACTTGGTGCTGAAAGCCAGCATCGGCGTCCATCCGCACGAGCATGTGCGCCGGCAAAGGGTGCGCATCAATCTCGATCTTGCCGTGACGGATGATGGTCCTGGACTCGATCAGCTCGCACGCGTGGTTGACTACGAGGCCGTCGTCTCGCGTGTGCGCGCCGTGGTAGAGGCCGGTCATGTCCGGTTGGCCGAAACCCTCGCCGAGCGGATCGCCGAAACCTGCCTTGTTGATTCGCGCGTCAGGCGAGTTCAGGTGCGGGTCGAAAAGCTCGACATTTTCGCCGATGCCGAGTCCGCCGGCGTCGAAATCGAGCGTTGGCCACTGGAATTGTCCACCCCCGACAAGCCGGAATGAGCAAGTTCATTGACATGCTTGAGGCTTTTCATATCGTCGCGGGTTTGCAACTCAATTTCCTTCGTTTTCAGTCACTTATTTTTGTGCCTAAGAAATGCGCAATCCGTGCAAACCAAGGTTCAAGGCCGTATTCACGCTTTTGTCACAGGGGTTGACCACAGACTTATCCACAGGCTCGGTGGAGAACTTTGGAACCCGGATGGGCTAGTGTGAGCACAACAGAAGCAACAACCGGAGCGAGCGCGATCGAGGCAGCCTTGGCCACCATGCCGGCCGGCCCTGGCGTCTACCGGATGCTCGACGCCAAGGGCGAGGCGCTTTACGTGGGGAAGGCGCGCAGCCTGAAGCGGCGGGTGAGCGCCTACACCCAGACCGGCCGCCTGCCGGAACGGCTGCGCCGCATGGTTTCGGAAACGGTCGCGGTGGAGGTCGTGACCACGCATACCGAAGCCGAGGCGCTGCTGCTGGAAGCGAACCTCATCAAGCGCCTCAAGCCGCGCTTCAATATCGTGCTCCGGGACGACAAATCATATCCGTGGCTCATGCTGACGGAGGATCACCCATTCCCGCAGATCGCCAAGCACCGCGGCGCGCAGACACGCAAAGGAAGCTACTGGGGACCATTCGCCTCGGCCTGGGCGGTTAACCAGACGGTCAATGCGATGCAGCGCGTGTTCCTGTTGCGGTCGTGCCAGGACACGGTCTTCGCCAACCGCGCCCGCCCCTGCCTGCTGTTCCAAATCCGCCGCTGTTCGGCGCCTTGCGTCGGCCGGATCGAACCAGAAGCGTATGCGCGTCTGGTGGCGCAGGCGAAAGCCTTCCTGGCGGGCAAGTCCGCCTCCGTGCAGCGCGAATTGGCGGCGGAGATGGAGCAAGCCTCGGCCGCGCTCGAATTCGAGCGCGCCGCGGCGTTGCGCGACCGCATCCGCGGCCTGACGCATGTCCAGGGCAGCGACGTGATCAACCCCGCGAGCCTGGAGGACGCCGACGTGATCGCGGCTTGGCAGATCGGCGGGCAGACCTGCGTGCAGGTGTTCTTCGTCCGGGGTGGGCGCAACAACGGCAACCGGCCGTTCTTCCCTGCCCACAACCGGACCGAGGAGGCGCCCGCCGTGCTCGGCGCCTTCATCGCCCAATTCTACGACGACAAGCCGCCACCCCCGCTGATCCTCACCAACCATCCGCTTCCCGAACAGACGCTGGTCGGGGAGGCCCTCAGCCTGAGGGCGGGGCGCCGGGTCGAGATCGCCGTGCCACAGCGCGGCGAGAAGCGCGCCGTGGTCGCCCACGCCGAGACCAACGCGCGGGAGGCTTTGGAGCGTCGGCTGGCGGAATCAGCCGGGCAAGCCAAGCTGCTGGAGGGGGTCGCCGCGCTCTTTCACCTGTCCGCCCCGCCCGAGCGGATCGAGGTCTATGACAACAGCCACACGATGGGCACCGCCCCGTACGGGGCGATGATCGTTGCCGGGCCGGAGGGTTTCACCAAGTCGGCCTACCGCAAGTTCGCGATCCGCGGCCCGGTCGCGCCGGGCGATGATTTCGCGATGATGCGTGAGATGCTGGCCCGGCGCTTCGGCCGGCTGGTCAAGGCCGAGGCGGAGGGTGGCGGCGAGCCGTCGGACCGGCCTGATCTGGTGCTGATCGATGGCGGAGCCGGCCAGCTCTCGGCGGCACGCGCTACGTTGCAGGATCTCGGCGTGAACGACATCCCGCTGGTGGCGATCGCCAAGGGGCCGGATCGGGATGCCGGACGGGAGTGGTTCCACATGGATGGCGTGCCGCCGTTCCAGCTACCGCCGCGCGATCCGGTCCTGTACTACCTCCAGAGGCTTCGCGACGAGGCGCACCGCTTCGCCATCACCACCCATCGCACCGGCCGGACCAAGTCGCTCATGCGCAGCGAGCTGGATGAGATCGCCGGCATTGGCGCCGCACGCAAGCGCGCGCTGCTCAACCATTTCGGCTCGGCGCGCGGGGTGAAACAGGCGGGTCTGCCGGCGCTTGAGGCAGCCCCTGGAATCTCGCGCGAGACCGCGCGGCGGGTCTACGCGCATTTCCACCCAGGGGTGCGGGTGGACGAGGGCTGATCTCCGCCTACGCTGTCGGCGCGGCCGCCACATCCGGGGAGGCTGCTCCCTGTGGAGCGGGGATCGGTGCGCTGTCCGAGACCGGCGCTGGGGCAGGTGCCGCCGCCGGTTCCGGCAAGCGGATCACGACGGCCGTGCCCGCGTTCGCGCGCACGCTCACCTCAAGCGTGCCGCCGCGCAGGGCGATCAAGCCAGCCACCTCCCGCAGCTCCGCTTCCTGTATCGCGCGGTCGGTGGGCACGCCATCATCCAGGACCGATATCTGCATCCGCCCGCCGTGGCGGCCGGCGCCCACCAGCACGCGCCCGCCGCCGCTGCGCGCGATGGCCGCGCGCAGCGGCGCGGCCAGCATACGCCGCAGGCCGGCCTGATCGGCCCAGACGGTCAAACCCGGCTGGATCGCGGTTTCCAATCGCACCGAGCTTTCCGCCGCCAGGGCGGCAACTTCTTGCGCAGCCGCGACAATCTCCCGTTCCGCGTCGAGAAGCTCGGCGGTAGTCCGCAGTGTCCCCAATCCGTGAGGCGGTGGAACATTCGGCCCGTCGCTCACGCCGATGCTACCGTGCGCGCCGGATCGCCGCGCCGGCTCGCGCCGCGCGAAGCCGCTCACCAGCAAGGCACCGCTCGCCGCGCCCGACAGCGTGACGAAAGGGAGCCAAACGTTCTGCCAGGAGAAGGACACCGGCACACCTCATGAACGAACGTTCACATGCTAAACGTATCGTGGGACGAACGCAAGTCTGTTCTGGTGAGGAACGTCTCGTTAACGCGACATTAGAAGCCATAGAGCCGGGCCGGGTTGTCCACCAGGATGCGCTGCCGCGCCGATGGATCGGGCACCCAGGCGAGGAGTTGATGGAGTAGCGCAAGCGGCTCCGGCCGCGGGCCGGGAGGCATGTGGACGTGCGGCCAGTCAGTACCCCAGACACAGCGTTCCGGCGCGGCCTTGGCCAGTGCCTGGATGTTCGGGGCCACATCCTCCCACGGATGCCCCGCCGAGGAAGCGCGATAGCCGCACAGCTTGACCCAAGCCCGTCCGCTGTCGAGCAGGCGCAGCAGCGCCTGGAATTGCGGGTGCGCGGTTCCCAGCGCGGCGCGGATGCCGCCGATGTGGTCGATCACCACCTCCACGGGCAGTCGCGCCAGAAGCGGGACCAGTTCCGCCAGTTTCTCGCCCTCGGCATAGATTTGGACGTGCCAGCCGAGCGGCGCGATGCGCCGGGCCAGCGCGTCAAGCTGCGCCTCCGGCGTGCCGTTGCCGCTCACCAGGTTGAAGCGGACGCCGCGCACCCCGCCCGCCTCCAGCGTCCGCAGCGTCGCTTCGTCGATGCTCTCGTCGATCACCGCCACCGCGCGCGCCCGTTCCTCGCCGAAGCGGCGCACCGCGGCCAGCGTCACCCGATTATCGGTGCCATAGGGGCTGGGCTGCACGACCACCATGCGCTCGATGCCGAGGCGCCCGGCCACGGCCTGATAGGCCTCGACGCTCGCCTCCGGCGGGTCGTAGGCGCGGCCTGGATCGAGCGGGAAGCGGGCGAACGGGCCAAAGACATGGAAGTGGCAATCGCAGGTGCCGGGGGGCGCCTTGGCATCCGGGCTCATCGTCGCCTCCTCGCGCGCGTTCAGGCCAGGCCAAGCCGGCGGGCAGTGGCGGCATAGGAGACGCGCCGCGCCGGGGGCACCGGCCAGCGCCCAGCCACACGCTCTAGCAGAAGTCGCGCGTCCTGATCGAGTCCGGCACGCTCGGCCGCATCGAGATAGAGCTGGTCCAGGACATCGCGCTGGGCGTGGCTGCCGCCCAGCCGGCCCATCCCGTCGAGCGCGGGACGCATCCATGCGACCGCCTGGGCGTAAGCCCCGCGCGCATGGGCGAGCACCGCCGCGCAAACCGGCAGCGCGTGGCGGCGCAAGACGGCGGCGCCCTCGCCCGGCCCGCCCGCCTGGAGACGGATCGCCTCCAGCATCCGCTCGGCCGCGGCGAATCGCTCCTCGGCGCAGAGCGCCATCATCCAGTGCGGCAGGGTGAACGCCGAGAGACAGTCGCCGATGCGCGATTCCGCCTTGTCGGCAAGCTCGCCCCACCGCCCGCCCACATCGACGCCAAGCCGCCCGAGCCGGAACAGCAGCGAGGCGGCGTTCTGCACGTCGATATACAGATCCGGCGCCGCCTGGGTCAGCGGCGAGGCAAGGTCGCGGATCGCGGTGTCGTACAACGCCAGCACGCGGCCGGTGTCGCCGTTTTCCAGGTGAAACAGCGCCGCGTGCCAGAACAGGTGGTGGCGCAGGTTGTTCGCCTCTCCCCAATGGACGCTCAACCGCTCGATCCAGGCGATGCCCTCCTCGCGCCGCCCCTGCATCTCCAACACATGCGTCAGCCCATGCGCGGCCCACAGGTCGCTCGGGTCATGCGCGATGGCGGCGCGGCCAGCCGCCTCGGCCTCGGGGTAGCGGCCGCACTCCTCCAAGGCGAAGCAACGGCAGGCAAGGAAGGTGCCCCAGCTTGGCAGCGCGGCGTCCCAATGCGGCGCGACCGCCTCGACCGAGGCCACCATGCGATCTGGGCGGCCGAGCCAGAAATGAAGGAAGTGGGCAAGGCGGAACGCCAGCACGTCGCGCGGATGCTCGGCCAGGATCTGATCCCACACCGAAGCGGCGCGGCCGAGATCGCCCGCGGCCCAGGCGTCCAGGGCATCGACATGCGCCCGCTCCCGCGCGCTCGCCCCGCGCGTGTGCCGGCGCGCTTCCCGCGCGGCCGCGAGCGCGATGGGGCGTTTGCCCTGGTCGAAGCTCATGGCGGCGAGGTAGCCCCGCACACAATGCGCCAGCCCGAATTCCGGATCGTCCGCCAAAGCGGCCGCGAGGTGCCGCGGCGTATCGGCGCGCGAGGCCAGGAAGCTGGCCATCAGCCGATTGAACGACGCGGCTGGGGTCGCCGAGCTGGTCGTCAGGGCCAGCCCATTCAGGTCGCAATGCATGACGCGAGTCTCCGCCGAGTGCGGCAAGTCATGGCGTATCGCACCCGCCATTTGATTGACAACCTCGCGGCGCCGTCATAGAGGCCCGCCTCGGAGGGGTGCCCGAGTGGCTAAAGGGGACGGACTGTAAATCCGTTGGCGCACGCCTACGTTGGTTCGAATCCAACCCCCTCCACCATAGGTTGTGTAAGCCTCTGGGCTGGC
>DATFDN010000581.1:0-4488 GCA_035252035.1 Acetobacteraceae bacterium
GACCGACGTGACCGCGCCCCGGGCGGTGCAGCGCCTGGCCGAGCAGGCCGCGCGCGCCTTCAACGGGCGGATCGATGTCTGGATCAACAATGCCGGCGTGGGCGCGGTGGGCCGGTTCACCGAGACCCCGGTGGAGGCCCACGACCAGGTGGTGGAAGTGAACCTGCTCGGCTACCTGCACGGCGCCTACGCGGCGCTCAAGCACTTCCTGCGCCAGCAGGAAGGCGGCGTGCTCATCAACAACATCTCCTTCGGCGGCTGGGTCGCCGCGCCGCTCGCGGCGGCGTACAGCGCGAGCAAGTTCGGCGTGCGCGGCCTCTCGGAGAGCCTGCGCGCCGAGCTGTCGGATTCGCCCAACGTCCATGTCTGCGACGTGTTCCCCTCTTTCATCGACACGCCCGGCGTGCAGCACGGCGCCAACTACACGGGGCGCTTCCTCAAGCCGGCGCCGCCGGTGTACGACGCCGAGCGGGTCGCCGAGGCGATGCTGCGCCTCGCCCGCCATCCCTCCACCAGCGCGGCGACGGTTGGCTCGGTGGCGACGCTGGCGCGGATCGGCTACGCCGTCGCCCCGGCGCTGGGGCGCTGGGCGATGAACAAGTTCATCACCACCTATCTGGGCCAGGCGGCGCCGTCGGGCGAGACGTCCGGCAACCTGTTCAAGCCATTGGCGACCGCGGCGATCTCAGGGGGATGGCGCAACGTGGCGCTGCGCGGCGGCCTGCGCATGGCCTCCCGCCTCGGCTTGGGCGGCATCGCCGCGGCCGGCGCGCTGCTCGCCTTGCAGACCGGGATCGAGATGATGCGCTCGGCGTCGAACAAAACCGGCGGTGGACGGCAGCGGTTGGAGTACACCCAATGAAGTAGGCCGGAATAGCGCCAGCATGTCCCGCCTCCGGCGCGCACCTTGTTGGAAGGTGGTCCAAGGTTGGCGCTATTCTGCCCTACGGCTTAGGCCGCGCTCACCCCCTCCACAAAAGCGCCGATCGCCTCCGCCACATCGCTCGACCGGCGGGACAGCCCGGACGCGGCCTCCAACACTTGGCTCGCCGCGGCGCCAGTCTCGTGCGCCGCTCGGCTCACGCCGGCTATCGCGGTCGTCACGTCCTGCGTGCTGGAAGCGGTCCGTTGGACGGTGCGGGCGATCTCGGCGGTCGCGGCCTCTTGCTCCTCGACCGCGGCGGCGATCGCCGTCGCGACCGCGCTGATGTCGGCGATGGTTCGCGCGATGTCGCGTATCGCCCGCACCGCCTCCTGCGTGGCCGCCTGGATCTGACCGATCTGCGCGCCGATCTCCTCGGTTGCCCGCGCGGTCTGCTGGGCGAGGTTCTTCACCTCTGAGGCGACCACCGCGAAGCCCTTGCCGGCCTCCCCCGCGCGGGCCGCCTCGATCGTGGCGTTGAGGGCGAGAAGGTTGGTCTGCCCGGCGATCGTGCTGATGAGCCCGACAACCTGACCGATCTTCTCCGCCGCTTCCGCCAGCATACCCACGGTCGCATCGGTGCGGCTCGCCTCCCCGACGGCCTTCTCTGTCATCGCGGCCGAGCGTCCCACCTGGGCGCTGATTTCTCGGATCGACGCGGCGAGTTGCTCGGCGGCGGAGGCAACGGTCTGCATACCCGCCGTCGTCTCCTCGGCCGCGGCGGCGACGGCCCCGGCCTGGCGACAGCCCTGCTCCGCCGTGGTCGTCATGGACCGCGCGGTGGCCTCCAACCCGGTTGACGCCGTGGCAAGCTGCCCAGTGAGCGAGGCAATCTTGGCCTCGAAGTCGCGGACCAGATGATCGAGCCGCACGGCACGCCGCTCCTTCGCGGCCCGCGCTTCCTCCTGCTCGATGGCGAGCCGATCGGCCGCGCGCACGTCGTCCCTGAACGCGATGACCGAAGCGGCCATGGCACCCAACTCGTCGCGGCGCTCCGCGCCCGGAATCGCCACCGCCAGGTCATGCGCGGCGAGGCGCCGCATGGCCTCGGTCAGGGCCGCGACCGGACGGACGATGCCGTTGCGCACGAACAGGATCGCGACACCGCTGGCGGCGAGGACAGCGATGGCCACACCGGCCATGAGCACCATCGCGGCGGCGTAGGAGGCATCCACGTCGTTGTGGAGGCGGCCGATCTCGCCTGCGTTGGAAGCGGCGAGCGCCTGGATCTCCCGGTTCAGGGCCGAGCGATTGGCGCGGTTGGCATCGTTGTCGCCATAGTCCCGCGCCGCCGGGTTGCCGACCTCGATGCCAAGCCGCGCCAGCTCCTGGCGGAACGCGATGAAGTCGCGAACGTGATGCTCGGCGGCGGCCAGTTCCGGGCGGCGCGCATCGGGCAGCAGCGCCTTCCAGGCATCGAACGCCTTGCCGATCGCCTCCAAGCTGGCCAGCAGGGGCTTGGCGAACTTCTCGGCCTCGGCCCGGTCCCTGGCCATGTAGATGCCGCGGCTGTCCATCACGGCGGCGTAGATCAAGCCATTGATCTGCTCGCCCGTGATCGCGCGCTGCGAGGCGTTGCGCATCGCGGCCACTTTCAGCCCGTAGCTCTGCATCCCATGCAGGCCGAGCACGGCCAGCGCCGTGGCGGCGAGCGCGAGAAAGGCAACAAGGGCGTAGAGCTTGGAGGCGACCGTCAGGCCGCGCAGCCTTTGCACCGCACCGGACTCCTGGCCAGGGTTGCGTTCCGCCGCCCTTTTCCCTCGCGACGCCTTACGATCCGGTTAAGCCGCGCCGCCGCCCGGCCTGGCGGTTTCACCTGTGACGCAGGTCACAGGCCGGGAAAGAACCGCCAGCTATCCCTTGGCGGCGTCATCAGCCTGCATCACCAGCATCAGCAAAAGCGCTGGCGCGGCCGATCTCCGGATCGCCGGCGCCCGCGCGAGGAGGGTGGAAAAGTTATGCCCATCAACAATGAACCCGGCGCCGCGGTGCAAGAGATTCTCGAACAGCTCATCGACCGCATCAAGTCCGCGCGCCCGATCCGCTCGGACAAGCGGCCCGCCGAGCTTGGATTCGTCTATTCCCAGCTCGTGCTCGGGATGATGGTCGATCCGGACGACTACAACGGCGCGTGGACGCCCGCTGGCGGCGCCTCCGTACAGGATTTGATCCACAAGGGCGCGCTTCCCGCCAAGCCGGCCGCCGCGCCCGCCACGCCAGGCGCGGATGGCGCCGCGGCGCCAGCGCCCGAGCCCGACCGCCGGTTCCAGCGCGCGATGAACGCGGCCTTCAACACCTCCATGCTGGTCGATCGCCTGATCATGGTGACGAAGGACAACACCTACCTCGAATATCCGGGCGGCGGCCGGAAGATCAGCGCGGCCTATGCCGGCATCATCAACGGGATGCAGCCAGGGGCGCCATCCACGCCCGCGCCGGACGTGCAGAAGCGCATCGACGAGGCGCGCAAGGTTCTGTACGTCCCAGACGACGACGGCGATCTGGTGATCAAGTCGAAACTTTACAAAGCGTACGAGAAGAACACGAAGGCGTACGGCCAAGCCGTGGCCGATTACGCCGCCGCCGAGGCGGAAGCCACGACCGACCGCGCCAAGGCCGACGCCTGGCCGGTCACGTCGAAGCCCCTGCGCCAAGCCGTCGATGCCGCGTGGGACACGCTCAAGAGCGAGGGCGCCGAAAAGGTGGAGGCCGCGCTCGACGTCCTTGAATCAGTCGGCGTGGACATGGACGCCAGGCTGATCGCCAAGGCCCGCAAGGACTTCGATCGCTGGAACCTCGGGCTGGCGGGGGTGGTGCCGGTGGACGTGCCCTATGCGTATTGCTCGCCTTCGAGCTGGGCCGACCCGGACGAGGATCATGACGGCTGGGAGACGCTGGAGGTCTACAGCAACAAATGCACCCGCCACATGGGAAAGGACAGCGCCTTCTTCAGCAGCTTCAAGAGGGACACGCACAGCAGCAGCACGTCGGTCTCGGGCGGCGGCTGCTACATGGGCTTCGGCGCGAGCGGCGGCTACCACACCGCCGATGCCCACGAGAAGGACGACGCGCAGACCAGCCGCAAGGTGGAGGGCGTTTTCAAGAACACCGCGAAGAACCTCCACATCAAGCTACAGTACGGGATCGTCGAGGTGATGCGCCCCTGGCTGCTCGGCGATCTGTTCCGTTTGAAGAACTGGTACCTAGTCAACAACAAGAAGGGCATGATCAGCGACGGGACGATCGACGGCCAGGCGGAGAGCCAGGACAGCCTGCTGCCGATGATCCCCATGCAGTTCCTGGTCGTGCGCAACGTCTCCATCTCGTCGAAGGAATGGGGCGAGGACGGGCACACGTTGAAGCAGATGTTCGGCGAGGAGGGGGGCGCGTGGGACAAGAGCTCCAGCGGCTTCCATGCCGGCGCCAGCTATGGCTTCGGCCCGTTCAGCGTCAACGCCAACGTCAGCCATGACCAGGCGAAGGAAGGCGTCAGCCGGTACGGCAAGCACACGTCGAGCGAGCGGAAGGACTACGAGGCGACGTTCGACGGCAGCACCCTGACCATC
>DATFDN010000582.1:0-24593 GCA_035252035.1 Acetobacteraceae bacterium
GATCACGCTGGAGGAGGCGGCGCGGCGGACCATCCTCGCCAGCGGGCAGTACGCGAAGCGCCAAGCGACCTGGCTCCGGCACCATCCAGTGGCGGGGGAGCAGGCCGGGTTTTCGGTTATTGCAATCCGGCGTTTCGACGAGAAATTTTTGGAATGTATTCTGCCCAAAATCCGGGGTTTTATTTGCAGCCCCGTTGACGCAGCGCAGCAACCGAGGTATGAATAGATACCTGCCGCGGGCGAGCCCATATCCGCTCCGGATTTGATGAGGAGATCGGGATGGACGTTGACGCACCCCAGGCAGACGCCACGACCGAGGCGCAGCAGCCGGGCGCCGAGGTTCTGCTGCGCGCGTTGAAGGAGCAGGGGGTCGAGGTCATCTTCGGCTATCCCGGCGGAGCGGTGCTGCCGATCTACGACGCGCTGTTCAGCCAGAACGCCATCCGCCATATCCTGGTCCGCCACGAGCAGGGCGCGGTCCACGCGGCCGAGGGCTATGCGCGGTCCACCGGCAAAGTGGGGTGCGTGCTCGTCACCTCCGGCCCCGGCGCCACCAACGCCGTGACCGGGCTGGTGGACGCGCTGATGGATTCCATCCCGCTCGTGTGCCTGACCGGGCAGGTGCCCACCCACCTGATCGGCAACGACGCCTTCCAGGAGGCGGACACGACCGGCATCACCCGTCCCGCGACCAAGCACAACTACCTGGTCAAGCGCGCGGAGGATCTGGCCCGCGTCGTCCATGAGGCGTTCTACGTCGCCCGCGCCGGCCGGCCCGGCCCGGTGGTGATCGACTTGCCGAAGGACATCCTCATCAACAAGGCGCCCTACAAGGCGCCCGCGCCGGAGCACCCCTCCTACCGTCCCCGCCGCGAGCCCGACCCCGCCGCGATCGCGCGCGCCGCGGCGCTGCTGCGCCAGGCCAAGCGGCCGATGATCTACACCGGCGGCGGCGTCATCAACTCCGGCCCGGACGCCTCGGTCGCGCTGACCCGCCTGGTGCGCGCGACCGGCTTTCCCTGCACCCACACGCTGATGGGCCTTGGCGCCTTGCCCGCCTCCGACCCGCATTTCCTCGGGATGCTGGGGATGCACGGCACGTACGAGGCCAATCTCGCCATGCACGGCTGCGACGTGCTGCTCGCGGTCGGCGCGCGCTTCGACGATCGGGTGACGGGGCGGCTGAACGCGTTCTGTCCCGGCGCCAAGATCGTCCACGCCGACATCGACCCGTCCTCGATCAACAAGAACGTCGCCACCGACGTCGCCATCGTGGGCGACGCCGGGGAGGTGCTGCGCGCGCTGCTCGCGTCCTGGGAGGCGGAGGGCGGCGCCGACCGGAGCGCGCTCGCCGCGTGGTGGCGCCAGATCGATCTCTGGCGCGCCAAGCAGTCGCTGCGCTTCACGCAGGACATGCGGCCCGGCGCGATCATCAAGCCGCAATACGCGATCCGGCGCCTGCACGAACTCACCCGCGCCAGCGGGCGGGACGTGTTCATCACCACCGAGGTCGGCCAGCACCAGATGTGGGCGGCGCAGTTCTTCGGCTTCGAGAAGCCGAACCGCTGGATGACCTCGGGCGGCCTCGGCACCATGGGCTATGGCCTGCCGGCGGCGGCCGGCGTGCAGGTGGCGAACCCGGACGCGCTGGTGATCGACATTGCCGGCGAGGCGAGCGTGCTCATGAACATCCAGGAGATGGGCACGCTCGCGCAGTACCGGTTGCCGGTGAAGGTGTTCATCCTGAACAACCGCTACATGGGCATGGTCCGGCAGTGGCAGGAACTGCTGCACGGCGGGCGCTACTCCGAGACGTACTCCGAGGCGCTGCCCAACTTCGTGAAGCTCGCCGACGCCTTCCACGCAGTCGGGATGCGCGCCGAGACCGTGGGGCAACTCGACGATGTGATCCGCGAGATGCTGGCCTGCCCGCGCGCGGTGATCGCCGACATCTTGGTGGACCCGGCGGAGAACTGCTTCCCGATGATTCCCTCGGGGGCCGCGCACAACGAGATGATCCTCGGGCCGGGGCACGAGCAGGAAGCCGCGGGGATCACCGACGAGGGGCTGGTGCTGGTGTGACAGCCTGATGCCCCCCGGCAACAGCGCCCTGCGCAGCGCCACCATCTCCGTGTTGGTGGACAACGAATCCGGCGTGCTGGCCCGCGTCATCGGCCTGTTCTCGGGCCGTGGCTACAACATCGACAGCCTGACCGTGGCCCCGGTGGATGACGCGCGCGGGCGTTCGCGCATCAACATCGTCACCTCTGGCACCGAAATGGTGATCGAGCAGATCAAGGCGCAGCTTGATCGCCTGGTCCCGGTGCATCGCGTGGCCGACCTGACGCGCGAGGGGCCGCACATCGCGCGCGAGATGGCGTTGATGAAGGTGGTCTGCACGGGAGAGCACCGGGCGGAGGCGCTGCGCCTGGCCGACGCGTTCCGCGCCCGCGTCGTGGACGCGACGACCGAGAGCTTCGTGTTCGAGATGACGGGGGCGACGGAGAAGCTCGACGCGTTCATGGCGCTGATGCGCCCGTTGGGACTGGCGGAGGTGTCGCGCACGGGGGTTGCGGCGATGGCGCGGGGGACAACGACGATTTAAGCGAGGTAGGGTTTTGGTATACAGGAAAACGCAAGACGAGTTGTTGATCGAACTGCGTGAGTAGCACCCAGAGTAGGGCGGAAAAGCGCAGCGCATTCCGCCTCTTCTGCCTGCCTCCGCTCTCTCGCAACGTCTGCCGCCGAGCCATCCCGCAGGCATATGCGGAGAGGCAGCTATGGAATGGCTTTGGGGTGCCCGCTCCAGGTGGAACGACGGATGTTCGTAGGAAGGGTACGGAAAGCGCTTCGCTTTTCCGCCCTACTTTCTCATCGCTGGAATTACCCCTCCCGGTACAGCAGCCGGTCCGGATGACCCGGCCCCGGCACCGTGTCGGCGAGCGTGATGCCCTTGTCGGTGATCCGGAATTCGCGCATCCCCGGATCGAACGTGCTGCCGCGGACCTTGATGATCGAGAACAGGCGGTGCAGCCGCGCGCGGTATTCGGCGAAGCGGAGCAGAACCATGTTGTCCACCACCACCGAGACGCCCGGCACGGGCACGACCACCTCGGTGCCGACCAAGTTCGGCGTCTCCGCGGTGTAGACCGTGGTGACGCCCTGGGCGCGCAGTTCGTGGACCAGGACGGCGAAGACCTTCCCGGCGCGGGCCGGGTCGTCCGCTGCCTCGACATAGCCGCCCAGCCCGTCCACCAGCAGCCGCTTGACGCCCCGCCGGCCGACGGCCTTCAGGAGCTGCTCCCCAAGGTCGTCCAGGATCTGCCCGGCCGTCGGATACCAGAGCAACTCCAGATCGCCCCGGCTGGCTGGCCCGGCGAGGTCGAGGCCGACGGACGCCGCGTTCTGCGCGAGTCGCTCGGGATGCTCGTAAAAGCCGAAGTGCAATCCGGGCTCCGCCGCGCTCGACCCGGCGAGGAAATGCGCCCCGAGCATGGTCTTGCCGGTCCCCGAGGCGCCCAGCACAAGCGTGGTCGTCGCAGCCGGAAGCCCGCCGCCCAGCATCGTGTCCAGCGAGCGCACGCCGACCGACAAGCGCCGGTTGGAGCTCTCATCGGCCCGCGACGGGCGCTCATGCAGCGTCTCGATGCGCGGATAGACGATGATCCCCTCGTCGGTGATCCGCATGGAGTGGCGGCCGCGCAAGGAGGATGAGCCGCGGAACTTCACGACTTCGAGGCCCCGGCCGGCCTGCCCGTCGCGCCGCGTGTCGTCCAGCGCGATCACCCCGTCGGCCATGGAGTGCTCGCCGGCGTACTCCGGCCGGCCGCCATCGCCGAGCAGCAGGGTCACGCAGCCGACCGGCCCCAGATGCTCCTGCAACGCGTGCATGAAGCCGCGCAGGATGCGGTCGGACGCGCCCGCCTCCTCCGTGGCGAGCAGCCCGTCGAGGACGAGCAGCGTCGCGGCGAGGCGCCGCACCTCGGCCTGGATCAGCTCCATCAGCGCCGAAAGCCCGCCGTCTTCGAGCGCGCGCAGCGCGCTCACGTAATAGACCCCGTGGGGGATGGCGGCCGGATCAAAGAAGCTCAGCCGCGCCAGGTTGCGCAGCATCCGGACATGGCTCTCGGCCAGCAAGGTGATGTAGAGCGCCTTGCCGCCCCGCGCGGCGTGGCGGTAGCAAGCCTGGTTGGCCAGGATCGTCTTCCCGGTCCCCGGCGCCCCGCGGACCACGTAGATCCCGCCCGCGAAGAAGCCGCCTCGCAGGATCTCGTCGAGGCCGGGGAGGCCGCTCGGCACCCGATCCACTGCGACGGCATCGGCTTCATCCGTCATCCGCTCGCCTCTCTCGTGGTTTCGTGGGATCGGCAATCCCGTCCTGGGATGCACAACGCCGGCGGATGGGATAAGCAGCCGGGATGCGCATTCTTTACCACCTTCCGCTGTCCCCCTTCTCGCGCAAGGTCCGGCTGGTGCTGGCCGAGAAGCGGCTGCCGTTCGAGCTGCGGGTCGAGAAGGTGTGGGAGCGGCGGGCGGAGTATCTCGAGCTCAACCCCGCTGGGACAGTGCCCACCCTGATCGAGGAGAACGGGCTGGTGGTCCCGGATTCCGGCGTGATCTGCGAGTACCTGGACGAGGCCTATCCCGACACACCGTTGCTCGGCCGCACCTTGGCCGAGCGGGTGGAGATCCGTCGGCTGGTTGCCTGGTTCGACGGCAAGTTCGCCGCCGAGGTGACGCGGAACCTGCTCGGCGAGAAGCACATGAAGCGGATGTTCGGGCGCGGCAACCCGGACGGCGCCGCGCTGCGCACCGGCTATACCGCCATCAAGTACCATCTTGAGTTCATCGGCTGGCTGAGCGAGACGCGGCGCTGGCTCGCCGGGGCGAGTCTATCGCTCGCCGACTTCGCCGCCGCGGCCCAGCTCTCCGCCCTCGACTATATCGGCGATCTCGACTGGACCGTCTCGCCCCCAGCCAAGGACTGGTACGCGCGGATGAAGTCGCGGCCCAGCTTCCGAGGCGTGCTGGCCGACCGGGTGCCGGGCCTGACGCCGCCGGAGCATTACGCCGATCTGGACTTCTAGAACCGCTCCAATCGCGGCGAGGGATTTACCCTCCAGCACGGCCTGAAAATATCCACCCCTCGCCTTAGTGGCGCGTCACGGTGCGGACGGCGGTGCAGAGCCGGCTCAGGTCCACGGGCTTGGGCAACACCATGACGTCGCGGTTCTCGCGCCGCGCGAGCGCCGCGAGCTGATCGGTCGTGGCGTAACCGGTGATGAGCACGACGGGCAGATCCGGGTGCGCCTTGCGCAGCCGGTTGGTCAGGGTCACGCCGTCCATACGCGGCATACGCACGTCGGTCACGACGATGTCGAAGGACCGCCCGGTGGCTTCCGCCGCCGCGAACAGCCTCAGGGCTTCCTGCCCGTCGCCCGCAACCACGACGTCGTGGCCCTCGGCCGACAACGTCTCGGCGAACAGTTCCGCGATCAGCGCCTCATCCTCGACCAACAAGACGCGCAGCGCCGCTTCCACGGGCGGCCTCGCATCCGATGCCGATGCCATGGTCCCGATCACCTTTGGCTCCCACTGATTCTCTTGGGCGGTTCAGATAAGAGAATGAAGTTGCGGTCGCAGCGGCAAGGAAACTCACAACAACCCGGCTGGCTAAATTGTGATCGGCGCGTTCGCTGGTCGTTAATGCGCCCGCGCGATGCTGCCGGCGGAGGTGGTGGTGGTGCGACGGCTGGAGTGCCTCGACGGTCTGCGTGGCTTGCTCGCGACATATGTGCTGATCTCGCACATGGCTGCGTTCACTGTCCTGCCAGTCTGGCTCACTGCTCCGTTCACCCATGGCGGCGCGGCGGTCGATTTGTTCTTCATCCTGAGCGGGATGGTGATTCTTCGCTCGCTGGAGTCGATCGGTTTCGATCGGTGCCGCTTCCTGCTCGCGCGCGCCGCGCGGATCATGCCCGCCTTCCTGGTGGTCTTCGCGGTGGCGGTCGCCGTGCAGCCGCTTCCGACGGCGCTTGCCTGGATGCCATGGGTGGCGCCGGACGATCCGGGACGGGCGGTGTGGTCCACCGGCTGGCCCGCGCGCTGGGCCGCCGAGATCGGCGCGCACCTGACGATGACTCATGGCCTTATTCCGGATGCCCTGCTGCCGGGAGTCTGGATCAGCTTCCTTGGCGCGGCGTGGAGCTTGAGCACCGAGGCGCAATTCTATGGGCTCATGGCGCTGCTGGCGCCCTCCATGCGCCGCCGGGGCATGGTCCGGCTGTTCCTGGGCCTTGCGGTCGCGGCGCTGGCGTGGCGGTGGGTGGCTCCGGAGGGATGGCAGTTCAGCCGTGCCTTCCTGCCCAACAAGGCGCACTATTTCGCTCTCGGCCTGGCCAGCGCGGACTGGCTCGCTGCCGCGCGGCCGGCCGCCGGGAAGCGGTTCGCGCTCGCGCTGTGCGCCACGCTCGCGCTATGCGTCGCGCAAGGCGGGGCGGAGAAGCTGGGCGTTCCGCTCCTGTGGACCTTGTGCCTTCTCGCGCAGCGCGGGCTTGGCAAGAGGCAGGGTGCGTGGGGGCTGCGCTGGCTCGCCGGGGGACTCCGTGCCCCCCCGCTGCTGCGGCTGGGTGCCTTGTCGTATTGCATTTATCTGGTGAACGAGCCGGTGCAGAAGCTGCTGTCCCTGGCGTTCGCCTTCGTGGCAAGGGGCGACGGCGCTCTGTTCACCGCGCTCTGGGTGCCAGGCGCGATCTTGGTCCCTTTGCTCGCGGCGTGGCTGCTGCACGCGCATGTGGAACAGCCTGCCTTGCGCGCTGGGCGGGACCGGGCGGGGCGAGGCGTTCTGGTGGCGACGTGAGGACGTGGTGATCACCCGTCGCCCTAGGGCGGGAAAGCGCGGCGCAGCCCCGCACTCCGCAGGTCAGTGGAAGGCTGAATGCGCTGCGCCGTTCCGTCGCTTCGCACCTGTTCCAAAACGCGGGCGCGACTCTCCGCCACGTCGGTGCGCGGCGGTCTCCCTCGGCATCGCCACGATCGAAGGTGTGGTGTAGCGTCAAATGTTTTTACAACTATAGAACGCTTTGCTGATTTCTTAATCTCCCATCGCAAGATCTTCGCCGCAGTTAATCAACCGAATTTCCGAAGCTGGGCGTAGACATCGGCGGCCCTTCGGCGGATGAAGCGTCCGGTGCCATCCAGGAGTGCCGTCATGTCCCGCCGCAAGCCCCGTGGCCGCCCACTTGACGGGTGGCTGGTGATCGACAAGCCGCCGGGGCTGACCAGTACGGACGTGGTGAACCGGGTCCGCCGCGCCTTCGATGCGCAGAAGGCCGGGCATGGCGGCACGCTCGACCCGCTGGCGACCGGCGTGCTGCCCATCGCCTTTGGCGCCGCCACCAAGACCGTCCCCTATGTCGTGGACGGCACCAAGCTCTATCGCTTCACGCTGCGCTTCGGGGAGGCGCGCGACACCGACGACGCGGACGGACAGGTGATCGCCACCACGTCCAAGCGTCCGACGGATGCGGAGATCGAGGCCGCGCTGCCCGCCTTCCGGGGCGCCATCATGCAGATCCCGCCCACCTTCTCAGCCGTGAAGATCGGCGGGGAACGCGCCTATGACATGGCGCGCGAGGGCCGGGCGCCGGCGCTGGAGCCGCGCCCGGCGCGCGTCGATCGCTTCGTCCTGGTCGAGCGCCCCGACCTGGACCATGCCGTGTTCGAGGTGCAGTCGGGCAAGGGGGTGTACATGCGCAGCCTGGCGCGCGACCTGGCTTCCGCCTGTGGCGCGCTCGGCCACATCGCGTCGCTGCGACGGCTGCGGGTCGGGCCGTTCCTGGAACATCAGGCGATAGCCCTGGACAAAGTGAGCCGACCCGATCATACCCCTTCCGCTTCCCCGGACCTCATGCTTCCGGTCGCGACCGCGCTGGCCGACATCCCGGCGCTGGCCTTGACCGAGGCGGAGGTTGCGGACCTGCGGCATGGTCAGGCGATCAGCCTGGTCACGTTGCTTGGCCGCATTCCAGAGGCCGCCAGTCCCGACGGGGGCTTGGTGCGCGCCATGGCGGGAGGCCGCGTCATCGGATTGTGCCGGCTGCAAGAAGGCTGGCTCAGGCCCGAACGGGTTCTTTAGGGGCCTGGCGCGCAATCCCCTCTCTCGAAGGAGAATTCCCGATGTCGCTCACCGCCGAGCGCCGCGGCGCGCTCATTACCGACTATGCGCGCCAACCCAATGACACCGGCAGCCCGGAGGTGCAGGTGGCCCTGCTGTCCGAGCGTATTTCCCTGCTGACCGAGCACCTGAAGACGCACGCCAAGGATTTCCACAGCCGTCGCGGCTTGCTGACCCTGGTCGGCCGCCGGCGGAGGCTGCTGGATTACCTGAAGCGCAAGGACAGCCAACGCTACCAGGAGTTGATTGGACGGTTGAATCTGCGCCGCTGATCGGCAAGGGAGGTCAGGAGGGCTAATAACCAGGGCAACCGCGCTTATATGCGTGTGCGGTACGCCCTTGGGCACTTCCCCGCGCCATGGTGGCCGCGGGGCAACGCGGGACCAGTCCCGCAACGTCGCGACACGCGGCGGACCATAGACCGCCGGCCCGGTATCCGTTCGGGATTCGTGACGGCGTTTCTGGCCACATGGCCCGCGGCCCGCGCCCGTCGCAGCCGCGCTTCCATGTTACCCGAGACGCCGTTTCCCGCCGGGAGACAAAGGCTGATCGGGGGATCGTCCGCCGATGCCGCGCGCATCGAAGGATGACGCATGTTCGATTACTACCGCAAGGAACTGGAGTGGGGCGGGCGCAAGCTCGTGCTGGAAACCGGCAAGATCGCCCGCCAGGCGGATGGGGCCGTCATGGTCCGCTACGGCGAAACCATCGTCCTCTGCACCGCCGTCGGCGTGAAGGACGCGAAGCCCGGCCAGGACTTCTTCCCGCTGACGGTCAATTATCAAGAGAAGGCGTTCGCGGCCGGCAAGATCCCCGGCGGCTTCTTCAAGCGCGAGGGGAGACCGTCCGAGAACGAGGTGCTGGTCAGCCGCTTGATCGACCGGCCGATCCGCCCGCTCTTCCCGGAAGGCTTCCGAAACGAGATCCAGGTTGTCGCCACAGTCCTAAGTCACGATCTTGAGAACGATCCCGACATCGTCGCGCTGATCGGCTGCTCGGCCGCACTCACCCTCTCGGGCATCCCGTTCTTCGGCCCGGTGGGCGCCTGCCGGGTGGGGTACCGGGAAGGGCGCTACCTCCTCAACCCGACCGCCGAGCAGATGGAGGACACCGCGCTCGATCTCGTGGTCGCCGGCACGTCCGATGGCGTGCTGATGGTGGAGAGCGAGGCGCATGAGCTGCCCGAGGACGTGATGCTCGGCGCCGTCACCTTCGGCCACAAGGCGTTCCAGCCGGTGATCGAGGCGATCATCGAGCTCGCCGAGCGCGCCGCCAAGGATCCCTGGCCGCTGCCGGAGCCGCCGGAGAGCGAGAGAGCGCTCGCCGCGCGCCTCGACGCGTTGGCCCGCGCCGATCTCACGGCCGCCTATGCCGAGAAGGAGAAGGCCGCGCGCCACGGCCTGATCGAGGCCGCCAAGAAGGCCGCCTTGGAGCGGATCGCGGCGGAGGGGCTGGACGCGGACAAGGCGAAGTCGCTCTTCAAGAAGCTTGAGGCCGATATCGTCCGCAACGCGATCCTGGACACCGGCACCCGCATCGACGGGCGCGGCACGCGGTCGGTGCGCCCGATCGTGAGCGAAGTGGGCTTGCTGCCCCGCGCGCACGGCTCGGCGCTGTTCACGCGCGGCGAGACCCAGGCACTGTGCGTCGCGACGCTGGGCACCGGCCAGGATGAGCAGGTGATCGACGCGCTCGAAGGCGAGTACCGCGAGCACTTCATGCTGCACTACAACTTCCCGCCTTACTCGACGGGCGAGGCGGGCCGCATGGGGAGCCCCGGACGGCGCGAGATCGGGCATGGCAAGCTCGCCTGGCGAGCGATCCACCCGGTGCTGCCGGACAAAGCCAATTTCCCCTACACGCTGCGCGTCGTCTCGGAGATCACCGAGAGCAACGGATCATCCTCGATGGCGACGGTCTGCGGCTCCTCGCTGGCGCTGATGGACGCGGGCGTGCCGCTGGCCCGTCCCGTCGCGGGCATCGCCATGGGCCTCATCAAGGAGGAGCGCGGCTTCGCCGTGCTGTCCGACATCCTGGGCGACGAGGACCACCTGGGCGACATGGACTTCAAGGTGGCGGGCACCGAGAAGGGCGTCACCAGCCTGCAAATGGACATCAAGATCACCTCGATCACGCCGGAGATCATGCGCATCGCGCTCGACCAGGCGCGCGAGGGGCGGATGCACATCCTGGGCGAGATGGGCAAGGCGATCACCGGCGCGCGCGGCGATGTCGCCGCCAACGCGCCGCGCATCACCGTCATCACCGTGCCCAAGGAGAAGATCCGCGAGGTGATCGGCACCGGCGGCAAGGTGATCCGCGAGATCGTCGAGCAGACCGGCACCAAGATCGACATCAACGACGACGGCACCATCAAGATCGCCGCCACCGAGCAGGACCGGGCGCAGGCCGCGATCGACTGGATCCGCGGCATCGTGGCCGAGCCGGAGGTCGGCGTGATCTACACCGGCAAGGTGGTCAAGACCGCCGATTTCGGCGCCTTCGTGAACTTCCTCGGCTCGCGCGACGGGCTCGTGCATATCAGCGAGCTGGCGCCGGGGCGTGTCGGCAGGACCACCGACGTGGTCAATGTCGGCGACACGGTGAGGGTGAAGGTCATCGGCTTCGACGAGCGCGGCAAGATCAAGTTGTCGATGCGCGTCGTGGACCAGCAGACCGGCGAGGACATCACCGACAAGGTGGGCGCCAAGCCTGGCCGGGGCGACCGGCGCGAGCGCGACCGCGGCGAGCAGCCATCGGCCGAGCCGGCGGCGGCGGGGGAGTAGTCCGCCTGATGCCAACCGTTCCCTCCCTCTCCCCCCGCTCGCGGGGGGAGAGGGCTGGGGCGAGGGGCGACCAACCGGACGGAAAGCCCAAACGAGGCACCCTCGCCCCGACCCTCTCCCGCGAGCGGGGGAGCGAGAACGGCTACGGGAACCAAAGAGCACTGGGCGCGATACAGGGAAGGATCGGGGAAGCACGCCCATGAAATCCATCAACGCCATTCGCATGGGCGGAGCGGACGTCCTGCCGCTGGTCGAGGGCGGCAAGGGCGTGTCCGTCTCCAACGGGCTGTCCTGCGGGAACTGGGCGCTGGCGGGCGGCGTCGGCACGTTCAGCGCCGTCAACGCCGACAGCTACGACGAGCAGGGGCGCCTCGTTCCGCAGCTCTATCACGGCAGCACCCGCCGCGAGCGCCATGAGGAGCTGATCGCCTACGCCATCAAGGGCGCCGTGGCGCAGGCCCGCCGCGCCTACGAGATCGCCGGCGGCAAGGGGCGCATCCACGCCAACATCCTTTGGGAGATGGGCGGCGCCGAACGGGTCATCACCGGCGCCCTGGAGCAGGCGAGGGGGCTCATCAACGGCATCACCTGCGGCGCCGGTATGCCGTACCGCCTGTCCGACATCGCCGCGCGGTTCAACATCTACTACTATCCGATCGTCTCCTCGGCGCGCGCCTTCAACGCGCTGTGGCGGCGGGCCTATCACAAGGCGGCGACGCTGCTTGGCGGCGTGGTGTACGAAGATCCCTGGCTCGCCGGCGGCCATAACGGCCTGTCCAACAGCGAGGATCCGAAGCGCCCCGAGGATCCGTTTCCGCGCGTGCTCGCCCTGCGCAAGCAGATGCGCGAGTTCGGGCTGGACGCGACCCCTATCATCATGGCCGGCGGGGTCTGGTGGCTGGAGGAGTGGGAGGATTGGATCGACAATCCCGATCTCGGCCCCATCGCCTTCCAGTTCGGCACCCGTCCGTTGCTGACCCAGGAAAGCCCGATCGGCGAGGCGTGGAAGCGGCGCCTGCCGACGCTGAAGGAGGGCGATGTCTTCCTCAACCATTTCAGCCCCACCGGCTTCTGGTCGAGCGCGGTCAACAACAGCTTCATCCAGGAATTGCGTCAGCGCAGCGAGCGCCAGGTCGCGTTCACCACGGAGCCGGTGGGCGAGCATGTCGCGGCGTTCGGCGTCGGGCCGCGCAAGCGCACCGTCTATCTCACTGGCCCCGACCTCGACCGGGTGCGCGCGTGGGAGGCGCAAGGCTTCACCGACGCGCTGCGCACGCCGGATTCGACGCTGATCTTCGTGACCCCGGAGAAGACCCGCGAGATCACCCGCGACCAGATCGAGTGCATGGGCTGCCTCAGCCAATGCCGCTTCTCGAACTGGAGCCAGACCCCGCCCGGCTACAGCACCGGCAAGCGCCCCGATCCGCGCAGCTTCTGCATCCAGAAGACGTTGCAGGCCATCGGCCACACGGGCGACGATCCAGACGCGATCGAGCACAACCTGATGTTCAGCGGCCACAACGCCTTCCGCTTCGGCCGCGACCCGTTCTACTCGAACGGGTTCATCCCGACGGTGCGCCAGCTTGTGGAGCGCATCCTGACCGGACGCTGACTTTGCCCCGCTTGGGCGGCGTGCTTCACTCCTCGCCACGGGTGGGGAGGGGAGGTCGCGCCGCATGTTGTCCTGGTTCTCCGAGCTGACACTGCGGGAGCGGCGCACCATGGCCGCCTGTTTCGGCGGCTGGGCACTCGATGCGCTCGATGTTCAGATCTTCAGCTTCGTCATCCCGACCTTGCTGTCCCTGTGGCACATCTCCAGCGGGCAGGCGGGCGAGCTGGCCACGATCACGCTGCTGGTCTCGGCCTTCGGTGGCTGGCTGGGCGGGGCGCTCGCCGATCGCTACGGGCGGATGCGCGTGCTGCAAGTCACCATCGTCTGGTACGCGGTGTTCACCTTCCTCTGCGGCTTCGCGCAGAACTACGCGCAGCTCTTCGTCTTCCGCGCGTTGCAGGGGATCGGCTTCGGCGGCGAATGGGCCGCCGGCGCCGTGCTCATGGGCGAGGTGATCCGCGACCGCTTCCGCGGCCGCGCGGTGGGGCTGGTGCAGACGGGCTGGGCCTTCGGGTGGGGCGGGGCGGCGATCGCCTACACCGTGCTGTTCGCCTTCATCCGGCCGGAGCTGGCGTTCCGCGTCCTGTTCTGGCTCGGCATCCTGCCGGCGTTGCTGGTCATTTGGATTCGCCGCAACGTCGCCGAATCCGATTTCGCGCCGCGCGAGGCGGCCGCCGCGAGCGGGATCGGGCATGTCGTCTCCGCGCTGCGCCCGCCCCATCTCGCGACAACCTGGCGGCTGATCCTGATGGTGGTCGGGGCGCAGGGCGGCAGCTACGCGCTCGCCACCTGGCTGCCGACCTATCTCAAGACCGTGCGCCACCTGACCTCGGTGGGCGCGGGAAGCTATCTGCTCGTGCATATCCTGGGCGCGCTGTGCGGCTTCATCGCCGGCTCCTTCCTGTCGGACGCGATCGGGCGCAAGCCGACCTTCCTCATCTCGGCGCTCGGCTCGATGGCGATGGTGCTGATCTACCTGATGGCGCCGATCGGGAATGACGCGATCCTCGCCGTCGGATTCCCGCTCGGCTTCGTCATCTACATGATGTTTCCGCCCATGGGGCCGTTCATGACCGAGCTGTTCCCCTCCGCCGTGCGTGGCACCGGTCAGGGCTTCTGCTACAACGCCGGGCGCGGCGTCGGCGCCCTGTTCCCCGCCCTGGTCGGCTGGCTGACGCTCCAGCTTGGCCTCGGCGCGGCGATCGTTGTCTTCGCGCTGTTCGCCTACAGCCTGATGGTCGCGGGATTGACGCTGCTGCCCGAGACGCGCGGGAGGTCGCTGGAAAGCCTGGATGCGGATGCGCGGGCGCAAGTGCCGGCGCCGGATTCCTGACGCGTTAGGCATTGTTCTCGGACAACCACTGAGAGATCCCGGCGTCGCGGCTTGCAGGTTCGCTCATCCCGTGCGTTCATCCGAAGCCAATCGCGACCCGGCGCGTGTCCGGTGGGACGGCAACTTCGGGAGGGAGGCGGTGAAATCGGGTCTGTTCGGGTCTGCCCCGTTATCGCCCATCGCACGCCGGACCGTGCTGGCCGGCTGCATTGGCTTCGCGGTCGATTTCTTTGACATTTACCTGCCGGTTCTCGCCCTGGCGCCCGTCACGAAATACTTCGAGCCGCCGGGGCTCAGTTCGGCGGCTACGACAACCGTTTATTTCTTCACCTTCGCCGCCACGCTGCTGGGCCGGCCGTGCGGGGCAGTCATTTTCGGGCACTGGGCCGACCGGATCGGGCGGCGGCGCACCACCATGGTCAGTATCGCCGGGTTCGGCGTGTTCACGCTCCTGATCGCCTGCCTGCCCGGCTATGCCAGCATCGGCATCTGGTCGCTGGTGCTGCTGATCCTGCTCCGCTTCGTGGACGGAGTGTTCATGGGCGGCGAGTACACCTCAAACAACACACTCGCGCTGGAGATGGTGCCGAAGGATCGCCGTGGCTTGGTGGGCGGCATCATCCAGGGCGCCTATCCGATCGGGTTCTTCTTCGTCTCGGTGATCACGACGATCATGCTCAGCGCCACCACTCCGGCGCAATACCATGTGTGGGGCTGGCGCATCCCCTTCGTGTTCGGCGCGATCCTCGCGCTCCTGTTCCTGCTCTACTACCGCACCGTTCCGGAATCGACACTGTGGCTGGAAGCGGAAAAGAGCGAGGCGCCCCTCAAGGAAGTCCTATCGGGGTCGCACGGTCGCAACCTCGTGCAAATCCTGATCATGATGCTGGGGTTCTGGTTCGGCTCCCAGGCGGCCATCGGGGTGATGCCCGGCGTGCTGATCCAGCACCTGCACGTGCCGAGCCAAACAATGACGAACGGGTTGCTGGTCACCAGTTTCATCCAGTTCTTCGGCTTCGTCGCCTTCGGCCTGCTGAGCCAGATGATCGGGCGGCGGCTGGCGATCATCATCTCCGGAGCCGAAATCCTGATCCTCGGCTGCGGGCTCTACGCGGCCGCGATCGCGCACGGGCTCGGCGGCGGCGGGCCGGCGCTCACCACGGCCATCGCCTGCCTGTTCTACCTGCTCGTGGTCTCGCCCTGGGGCATCGTGACAACCTATCTCTGCGAACGGTTCCCCACGCACCTGCGCGCTTCGGGCTATGGCATCGGCTACAGCCTCGCGGTGGTCATCCCGGCCTTCGCGGGCCTTTACATGCTCGGGCTGCGGGCGTTCATGCCTTATGTCTACACGCCGGTGGTGCTGGTCGGGGTCTCCGGCGTACTGATCATCATTGGGGCGATGATGGGCCCCGAGACGCGGGACGTCGAGCTGCACGCCCCCGATCTCGGTAAGGTCAGGGCAGTCGCGTGATCGCTTCTCGCGGCGGGGCGTCGCCAGGCCAGTGTGCCTGGCCGGAGCGGAGTGGGACGTGATGATCAGCACCAACCTCCCAGGCGATGACGATGCGGCAAGCGTTCTGCCACTGGACGCCTTGGCCGCGCGCGTGCCGGACGGCGCGCTGGTCGCGCTGCCGCCCGACAACTCTTTGACCCCCGCCGCGTTGGCCCGCGCCTTGGTCCGCGCTGGGCGGCGCGGGCTGCGGCTGCTTGGCGTGCCGGTGTCGGGCTATGCGACGGATCTGCTGATCGGCGCCGGCTGCGTCGCCTCGGTGGAAAGCTCCGGCGTCTCGCTTGGCGAATCCGGCCTGGCCCCGCGCTTCGCGCAAGCGCTGAAGGCGGGGCGAATCATCATGACGGACGCCACCTGTCCGGCCATCCACGCCATGCTCCAGGCCGCCGAGAAGGGCGTGCCCTTCATGCCGCTGCGCGGCATCATCGGCAGCGACGTCCTCGCGCACCGGCCGGATTGGCGGGTGATCGACAACCCCTTCGCGCTGGGCGCCGATCCGATCGTGCTGCTGCCCGCCCTGTCGCCCGACATCGCCGCCTTTCACGCCGTGATGGCCGACCGCGCGGGCAACGTGTATGTCGGCCGCCGCCACGAACTCGCGACCATGGCGCACGCCGCGCGGCGCAGCCTGGTGACGGTGGAGCGCATCACCGAGATCAACCTCCTCGAGGACGAGCGCCTCGCGGCCGGCACGATCGCCGCGACCTACATCGAGGCGGTGGCGCTCGCCGAGCGCGGCGCCTGGCCGCTCGCGCTGCCTGATGAGTACCCGGCCGATGACGGGCATCTCGCCGAGTACGCGCGCTTGGCTCGGACCGAGGAGGGATTCCAGGCGTATTTGGAGCGGTTCGTGTTCGCGCGGAGGACCGAGGCGGCGGAGTGATATCAGTTGTCCTGTGTGCCGCCCTACGATTGTAGGTGCTCAACACCGCCGCCTGCTAGAGGGCCTATCCTTTAACACCCCCCATCGTCAAGCCCGCCGTCATGTAGCGGCGGAACGCGTAGTAGATCACGATGGGCGGCAGGGCGTACACGATCGCGGTGGCCATCATGTAATTCCACGGCGCCTCGTCGCTGTTGAGGAACTGCGCGAGCGCCACCGGCACGGTCATGCTCTGGGGCGAGGACAACAGCAGGAATTGGTACAGGTATTCGTTCCAGGCCAGCAGCAATGCATAGGTGCCGACCGCAACCAAGGCAGGCGCCATCAGCGGCAGGTAGATGCGGAGATACACCTGCAAGGGCGAGGCGCCATCGATGCGCGCCGATTCGTCGAGCTCGATCGGGATCGACGTCCCGTATTGTTGGAAGATGAAGATAGCGTACGGAGTGGCGAACGTCACCTCGGCGGCGATGACCGACCAGGGGCTGTTGGCGAGTCCGTAGCTCTGCATGATCCGGTAGAATGGGATTGCCAGGAACGACGCCGGGATGACGTAGGTGAGCAACGCGGCGTTGGTCAGCAGCCAGCCCTTTCGCACGCGCATCCGGCCGACGGTGAAGCTGGCGAGCGTGCCGATGAGCAGGGTCAGGAACATCGTCATCAGGCCGACATAGAGGCTGTTGCCGAACTGATGCCAGAAGTGCTCCAGGTACCAATAACCCTCGGTCCAGACGACCCGGAAGCTCTCAAGCGATGGCTGCGGCGGCCAGATGTTGCCGCTGAACACGTCGCCATGCCGGTCGAGCGCGATCAGCACCATGTTATAAATCGGCGCCAGCGACCAGATGACGAGCACGAGGCCGAGCGCCACCGATGCCGCTTCGACAAGGCCCCGCCGCAGCCGATAGCTGGGCCGGCGCTTCGCCCGGCGACTGGCTAGAGGCGCGCTCATAGCTGCACCTGCGCCGTGCGCAGCTTGCGCATCAGCAGGATCACGATCGGGATCAGCACCGGTAGGGCAGACATCACCGCCGCCACGCCGAGCCTCGGTTCGGCGACCGTGAAGGCCTCGCGGATTCCGAGAGTCGCCAGCACCTCGGTGGACATCGCCGGCCCGCCGCCGGAGACGAAGTAGACGGTGGTGAAGTCGCCGAGCGTCCAGATCGTGGAGAGCAGGGTACAGACGAGATAGAGGTTGGCGAGCAGCGGGACAGTGACATGGGCGAAGCGGCGGTAGCCCGTCGCGCCGTCGATCTCGGCGGCCTCATAGAGTTCCTGCGGAATGGCCATTCGGCCGGCCAGGAATATCACGGTCCAGAACGGCATCCATTTCCAGATGTAGGAGGCGATGTTCGATGCGAGCCCGAGCCAGTGCGAGTTGAGCCAGATCGGGCCGTCGATGCCGAACAGCGCCCACAGCACGTTGTTGAGGAATCCCCACTGGCCGTTCAGCATCCAGTGGATCGAGATAAAGGCGGGAAGCGCCGGTATCGCCCAAGGCAGGACATAGATCATCAGCAGCGCCTTGATCCACCAGCGCCGGCGCATGAAGAAGCCGGACAGCAGGAAAGCCAGGAACATCTTCAGGTTGACGCCGATACCGACATAAAGCGCCGTATTGATGACCGTGCCCACATAGGTCGGGTCCGAGGCGAGTTCCGCGTAAAGTGACGGCTTACTGCCCAACCAAAGCCCGTAGCCGACTGGATAGACCACGAACAGCAAGAAGACGGCGGCGTACGGCAAGACGAAGGCAATTGCCCAGTTGAACTCCGAGCCTTGCAGGCCGCCACGCCAGGCGCGTCGTGTCGGCCGGGTCGCCGGTGCAGATCGGCCGACCGCGAGAATCTGCTGTGTGGTGCCCATGCTCGCCTCGTCAGCTTTGGACGATCGGGTATTTCGTGAAGATCGCCTCGACTCGCTTGAACGCCTTATCCACGGCCGCCGCCGGCGTCGCCCCCTGCTTGATGACGGCGGCATGGGCCTGGCCCCAGAGCTGTTCGGCATTCACCTGGCCCCAGGCCGGATTGTAGCCGTTGTAGCTGGGTATGGTCGGCCCAAGTACGCACTCGCGCGCGTAGGGCGGGCGATGCGGGTCGGAGGGATCGAGCCAGAAGGGATCGTCCTTGACCAGCGCGGGTATCGACGGCAGCCAGCGGCCGAGGCCATTCTTCAAGTACTCGTTCATGACCTGCGGCTGGATCAGGTATTTCATGAAATCTTTGGCGACTTCGACGTTCCTCGCCCCCTTCGGGATGAAGCCGCCGCCGACGCCGACCTGGGCCGGGATCGGCTGGCCGTCATTGCCGTTCGGCAGTCCGAGCGTGACCATTTGGTGGTCGTATGCCTGCTTGTCGCTGAACATCGCGAGTTCGGTCGAGATGGTGCCGTCGAAGTCCATCACCATCAACCGTTCATGGAAGGCATTGTTATCGTCGGAGTCGCTCCAGCTCAGCGCCTCCGGCGGCACATAGCCTTGTTTGTAGGCGTTGGTCAGATAGGTGACTGACTTGACCGCCGCCTCGCGCACCCTCGGGTCGTCGGTGTGCAGCTTGCCGTCCTGGGTCACGATATCCTTGCCGCCATTGGCGATCATAAACGCATAAAACAGGCCGTTGCCGTCGTTCGGCCCGACCGTGGTGAGCTGCAAACCCATGCCATAAATCTTGCGCATCCCCTTGCCGCGCAAGCTCGCCTGCATCGGCTTGAAAAAATCGTAGAACGCGTCCCAGGTCTTTGGCGCGTCCGAGAGCTTGTAGCCCGCCTTCTCGACCAGGTCGCCCCATATGTGGAACGGAATTCCAGCCACCTTGTAGGGGACGAGATAGTAACTGCGCCCCTTCCTAGCCGGGTTGTAGAAATAGGAACACAGCAACGCGGTTGGGCTGAGGCGCGGCTTTTGAGTCTCGACGACGTCGGTCACGTCCACCAGCCGATCGTTCCAGGCGTTCTGCGGGAGGATCGACTCCGGCGCATCGAGACAAATAAGGTCCGGGACTTCCCCGCTGGTCAGCGCCGACACGGTCTTCTGGCCCAGCGCCAAGAAGGGCATGATGCTGAAATCGATCTTGTTGCCGCTCGCCTTTTCGTAGTCGGCGACCATTTTGCGGAAAGCCGCGTCCTCCTGGGGGACGAAGCCCTGCTGTTGCCAGACGGTCGCGGTCGTCGCCGCCGCGTTGGCGATATGCGGCCGCGCCAGCGCCGCGCCTGCGGCAAGGCCGACGGGCGCCGTTATGAAAGTGCGGCGGGTAAGGTGTCCCATGGGCGTGGCCTCCCTGGCCAACTCGGCGGTTGCTTGTGCAACTCGTTCCACTCTTTCCGTATCACAGGGGGATACATGAGGCAAACGCGGCGGCGTGGCCTTGGCGGGCATCGGTCAGGCGGGTAAACGAGACGCGAATGGACGCGACACGCGAAGAACGCTTGGCCGCCGCCCTGGCGCGGCTCATCCTTGATCCCGCCGCGCCGCCCGCGCGCCATATCGCGGTCGGCGCCGCCAGTCCCATTCCGGCCGCCGCGTGCTGGCTGGTGAAGGCGTTGGGCCATCGCGTGCGGCTTTCGCTGCTGCACAAGCCCAGGGGCAACCCGTTCACCGCCGGCACGCGGGAGTTGTTCGACCTTGCCGGGCAGGGACGGATCGACCTGTTCTTCCTGGGCGGCGGGCAGATCGACGGGCAGGCCAACATCAACCTGATCGGCACCGGCGGCTGGCCGGGGACGGGGGCGCGCTTCCCTGGCAGCTTCGGCTCGGCTTTCATGTACCTCATGGTCCCGCGCACCATCCTGTTCCGCGAGGAGCATTCGCGCCGTGTCCTGGTCCCGCGCGTCGATATCGTCTCCGCGCCCGGCGTCTCGGAGCCCGGCGTGTTCCGGCGCGGCACCGCGCAGGCGCTGCTGACCGGGCGCTGCGTCTTCCGCTTCGATCCGGCGCGCGCCCGCTTCACGCTGGCCTCGGTCCATCCCGGCGAGACCGCCGAGACGGTGCGCGCCGCCACCGGCTTCGACTACGACGAACCGGCGCGCGTGCCCATCACGCCCGGCCCGACCGACGCCGAGCTCGCGCTGCTGCGCGGGCCGGTGCGGGACCAGATGCTTGAGACCTACCCCGCTTTCTGCCGCCGCGTCTGGGGTGGCGAAAAGGAGCAAGCCGCCTGATGGATGATGACGCCCTTTCCACCACCCAGCCCGGCAAGGGCCTCGCCCGCTCCCCTGGCGCGCTCGCCGGTCTGAAGGTGATCGACCTGACCCGCGTGCTGGGCGGGCCGTACTGCACCATGATCCTGTCCGACCACGGCGCCGAGGTCATCAAGGTCGAGCCGCCGCAAGGCGACGAGGTGCGCGACTGGGGACCGCCCTTCCAGGACGGCGATGCCAGCTATTTCATCGGCATCAACCGCAACAAGCAATCGCTCGCGCTCGACCTCGCCAAGCCGGAGGGCAGGGCGGTGCTGCTGCGCCTGCTGGAGGGCGCCGACGTCCTGATCGAGAACTTCAAGCCGGGCTCGATGGAGAGGTGGGGCCTGGGCTACGAGGCGGACCTGGCGCCCCGCTTCCCCGGCCTGATCCATTGCCGGGTCTCTGGCTTCGGCGCCGACGGCCCGCTCGGCGGGCTGCCCGGCTACGACGCCATCCTCCAAGCCATGACGGGGCTGATGAGCGCGAACGGCGACGCCACCACCGGGCCGATGCGCATGGGCACGGCGATCGTGGACATGGGCACCGGCCTCTATTCCGCTGTCGGCATCCTGATGGCGCTGCACGAGCGCGCGCGCTCCGGGCGCGGGCAGTTCCTCGACATGGCGCTGTACGATTGCGGCCTGGCCCTGCTGCACCCGCAGGCGGCGAACTACTTCCTGAACGGCAAGCGGCCGGTGGGCACCGGAAATCCGCATCCGAACCTGGTGCCGTACGACAAGTTCCCGACGCGGACTTGCGAGATCTTCATCGCCAGCGGCAACAACGGGCAGTTCCGCCGGATGTGCGAGATGATCGGCCTGCCGCACCTGCCCGACGACCCGCGCTTCGCCGACAACGGAGCGCGCAACGTCAACCGTGACGCGCTGACGGCGGCGCTGAAGGCGGCCTTCGCCGAAATGGACGGGCACGAGATCGCGCTGCGCCTGATCCGCGGCGGCGTGCCGGCGGGGCCGGTGCTGTGGACGGACGAGGCGGCGGGGGCGCCGCACACCGCGCATCGCGAGATGGTCACGGAACTCGGCGAGTACAAAGGCCTTGGCACGCCGATCAAGCTCTCCCGCACCCCCGGCGGAACCCGCGCCGCGCCGCCCAAGTTCGGCGCGCACGGCGCGGACATCCTGGCCAGGCATGGGTACGGTGCCGAGGAGATCGCCCGCTTGCGGGAAAGCGGGGTCGTGCTCACGCGGCGGCGGACGTGATCCCTTCCCCCGACCCCCTCCCGCACGGGGAGGGGGCGTCGTACGCCTTCGCCGCGCTCCGCTGCTAGATCGCCGCGTGACCAGGGCAGAGCGCATCGCGACCGGCAGCATCGGCATAGGCTGCCTGGTCCTGGCTCTGAAGGGCGCGGCTTGGTGGGTCAGCGGCAGCGCGGCCTTCTACTCCGACGCCCTGGAGTCGACGGTGAACGTCGCCGCCAGCGCGATCGCCCTCTTCGCCATCCGCCTCGCCGCCAAGCCCGCCGACGCCGAGCATCCGTACGGGCATGACAAGGCGGAGTTCTTCGCGGCGGTGATCGAGGGCGTGCTGATCGTCATTGCCGCGCTCTCGATCTTCCGGGAGGCCTGGAGGGGCGTGTCGGCGCCGCACGCGCTCACGCTCAGCGCGGCGGCCTTCTGCCTGAGCCTGGCGGCGACCGGGCTGAACGCGTTCTGGTCGATCGAGCTGAGGCGCGCTGGGAGGCGCCTGCGTTCAGCGGCCCTCGTCGCGGACGCGCGCCACCTGATGAGCGATGTCGTCACCTCGCTTGGCATCGTGGCCGGCGTGGCCCTGGTGCTGGGGACGGGAGAGAGGCTGATCGACCCGGCCCTGGCCGCCGCGGCCGGGATCTACGTGCTGTGGTCCGGCGTGAGCACCGTCTCGGGCTCGCTCGGGGGATTGATGGACGCGGCGCCCGATCCGGCGGTGGTCGCGCGAATCCGGGAGCTGGTCTCGAACGCCGCGACCGGCGCGATCGAGGCGCACGACTTGCGCAGCCGCCATGCCGGGCGGCTGACCTTCCTCGAATTCCACCTCGTCGTGCCGGGCAGCATGACGGTGGCGGAATCGCACGCCATCTGCGACCGGATCGAAGCGGCATTGAAATCCGAGATGGAGTACTTGGTCATCACGATCCACGTCGAGCCCGAGGCCAAGGCCAAGCAGCATGGGGTTCCGGTCCTCTAGCCCGGCTCGTCGGCCTGATGGACCTCGATGACGTTGCCTTCGGGATCGTAAAAGAAGATTTGGTGCCAGCCGTTCATCGCCCAAGTGCCGTAGTCGGAGTACGGCACGCCTTTCTCCTCAAGCCGTTTCTTGAAGGCTTCGATGTCGTCGGTGCGGAACGCGATGTGGCCGCGCTCGACCGGGTTGACGGCGTTGCCGGTGCGGAAGCCCACGCCGAGATCCTTCTCGGCGAGGTGGAACTGGGTCTGGCCGTCGGTCACGAAGGAGACGTTGCCTCCATAGCCCTGCTGCGTGACGCGCGCCTCGCCCAGCGAGGGTTCCGGCTTGAGGTCGAGGATCGAGCGATAGAACTCGTCCATCGCCGCAACGTCCTTCGAGCACAGGTTCACGTGGTGGAGCTTGATCCGCATGGGTTCCCTCCGTTTCGCGGCGATGGGCCAACGCCGGATCGGCCATGGCCGCACTTGGCAAGCGGGTGGGGGTTATCCCACATGCGGCCCACGTCGAAAATGCTTCCGGTCAACAAAGGAGAGGCGAATGGTTCGCATCGACCGGGTTACGACGCGCGGGGGCGACGCGGGAGAGACCTCGCTCGGCGATGGCGCCCGCGTGCGCAAGGACGATGACCGGATCGCGGCGCTGGGGTCGGTGGACGAGGCCAACGCCGCGATCGGCGTGCTGCGGGCGCTGGGCGTTCCGGAGAGTGTGGACGCGATGCTCGCGCGGATTCAGAACGACCTCTTCGATCTCGGGGCCGATCTCTGCGTCCCCGGAGACGGCGGAGTGCGGCTGCGCCTGAGCGACGCGCCCTCCGCGCGGCTGGAGGCGGAGATCGCCGCGATCAACGCCGGTCTCGCGCCGCTGCGCAGCTTTGTCCTGCCGGGCGGAACCCTGGCCGCCGCGCAGGCCCATGTCGCCCGCACGCTGGCACGCCGGGCGGAGCGGGAGGTGGTGCGCCTGGCCGCCGCCCAAGCGGTCAACCCGGCGGTGGTCCGGTACCTCAACCGGGTGTCGGACCACCTGTTCGTGCTCGCCCGCTCTCTCAATGATGGCGGCGCGAAGGACGCGCTGTGGGTGCCCGGCGGATCAGATCACATGAAAGAGCCAGAGCAAGATCAGGACCGGGATCGGGATTCCCAGCAGCCATAGCAGCAGGTAGCGCATGACCATCTCCAACGCGACCGGAGGGGGAACGTTCTGGTGTTTGTTCGGTTCCCGGTGCCGGCGAATGAAGCCGGCCGTTCCTTCGCGCCGCCCTATTTCGGCGCTTGGAGGGTGATCCCGTAGCGGCCGTAGATTCGCGCGATGGTCCCATCCTCGGCGAGGCGCGCGAGCGCCGCATCGACGGCGTCGCGCAGCGCCTTGTCGGGCCGGCGGAGCCCCACGGCGACGTTCCAGACGAGGTTCGGCTCGGCCTCGTCGGGCGGCAGGATGGTGAAGGGCTGATCGGGGTGCAGGTGGTTGTAGTAGGCGGCGGAAATCGGCGTGACCGCCGCCGCATCGACCTCATGCGCGGCCAGCGCCGCCAGCATGTTGTCCTCGAAGCCGAAGACCGAGATCGGCACGTGCCGCTGGCTTAAGGTCATGGCGGCGAGCGAGCCGGTCTGCACACCGACCTTCGTGGTGCCGTCCAGGCCATGGAAGGAGGCGAGCTTGCTGTCGGGCCGGACCACCAGCGCCACGCCGCTTCGGTAATAGGGCTTCGACAGCATGATGCCGAAATCCCCCGACGCTTCCGGATCGGCGATCTGATCGAGGAGGATGTCGCAACTGGTGCGGGGGATCTGATAGCTGATGAGGATCCAATCGACGCCCAGGGAGACGCCGAGCGCGCGGGCCAGGGCCTCGCCAAGCTCCACTTGGAATCCCGGCGGATCGGCCTTCTTGCTCGCGAAGGGTAGGGAGTTCGGGTGCGCGCAGAGCCGGATCG
>DATFDN010000583.1:0-15658 GCA_035252035.1 Acetobacteraceae bacterium
CTGCTGCTCGCGACGACGATGCTGGCGTGGTCGGGCAACACCATCGTTGGCCGCGCCGTGGTGGGCGCGGTGCCGCCGGTCACGCTCGCTTTCCTGCGCTGGACCGGCGCGGCGTTGCTGGTGGCCGCCATCGCCTGGCGGCCGCTCCGGCGCGACCTGAAGACGATGCGGCGTGCCTGGCCGGCGATGCTGCTGCTCTCCGCCACCGGGATCGCCGTGTACAACACGGTCGTGTACGCGGCCCTGCACAGCACCACCGCGCTCAACGCGCTGCTGCTGCAATCGATCACGCCGCTCTTCGTGCTCGCCTGGGACTTCCTGCTGTTCCGCCAGTCCACAGGGCCCCGCCAAGTGCTCGCCATCCTCATCTCGCTGGCCGGCGTCGCGGTGATCACCGCGCACGGCTCGCTCGCCACCCTCGCCGGACTGCGCTTCAATGGCGGCGATCTGCTAGTCGTCGCGGCGCTCGCCGACTACGCGCTCTATACCACGCTGCTGCGCCTACGCCCCCTCGTGAACCCGCTCTCCTTCGTCGCCGCCACCTGCGCGATCGGCGCGGTGACGCTGGCTCCCTTCGCCGGCTGGGAACTGGCCTCCGGCGCCGTGCTGCGGCCAACCCCGCTCGCGCTCGGCTCCATCGCCTACGTGTGCCTCGTGCCCTCCGCCCTCGCCTATCTGTGCTTCAATCGGGGAGTGGAGCTGATCGGCGCGGCGCGCGCCGGGCAATACATGCATCTGATCCCGGTTTTCGGCACCGCGCTCGCCGTGCTGCTGCTGGGCGAGCAGGTGCGCGCCTACCATTTCGCCGGCATCGCGCTGATCGCCGCCGGATTGGTGCTCGCCAGCCGCCGGACGCGCGGCTCGCCTTAATGCCAGGACGCCCACCTGTTCCTGTTTAGATCACGCCGACACTTTCTGCATCACCGCCTCTGGAATATCGAAATTGGCATAGACGTTCTGCACGTCCTCGTTCTCGTCCAACGCCTCGACGAGCCGCAGCACCGACGCGGCGCGGTCCTCGTCCAATGTGATGGTCGTGGTCGGGCGCCAGTCGAGGCGGGCGGATTCCGGCTCGCCGAAGCGCGCCACCAGCGCGTCGCGCACCGCGAACAGATCGTCGGGAGCGCATAGTACCTCATGGGCCTCGGCATCGCTCTGCACGTCCTCCGCCCCCGCCTCGATCGCGGCTTCGAGCATGGCATCGGCGCTGGCCACCGACGCCGGGTAGCGGATCGCGCCGACCCGGTTGAACAGGAAGCTGACCGCGTTGGTCTCCCCGAGCGCGCCGCCATATTTGGAGAAGGCGGCGCGGATCGCGGCGGCGGTGCGGTTGCGGTTATCGGTCAGGGCCTCGACCACGATGGCGACGCCGGCCGGGCCATAGCCCTCGTAGCGCACCTCGGCATAGTCCTCCCCGGCGCCACCCCCGGCCGCCTTCTTGATCGCCCGGTCCACCGTGTCCTTCGGCATGTTGGCCTGCCGCGCCGCGGCCACGGCGGCGCGCAGACGGGGATTCGCGGCCGGATCGGGCAGGCCCTGGCGGGCGGCGACGGTGATCTCGCGGATCAGCCGGGCGAATTGCCGGGCGCGGCGCGCGTCCTGCGCCCCCTTGCGGTGCATGATGTTCTTGAACTGGGAGTGGCCGGCCATGATCACGCTATCGGTTGTTGGCGGATTGGCCCAATCTAGCCCAACTCAGACCCCAGGTGGAGGGAAGGCATGTTCATCGCGATGAATCGCTTCAAGGTCCAGCCCGGCTCGGAGGAGGCCTTCGAGGAGGTCTGGACCGGGCGCGACACGCATCTGCGCGGGGTGCCCGGCTTCGTCGAGTTCCACCTGGTGCGCGGTCCGACGCGCGAGGACCACGCGCTCTACGCCTCGCACACGATCTGGCGCTCGCGCGCGGATTTCGAGGCCTGGACGCGCTCCGAGGCGTTCCGCGCCGCCCATGCCAACGCCGGGCAGAACAAGCCGCTCTACCTGGACCATCCGGAGTTCGAGGGCTTCGAAGTGATCCAGACGATCCGGCCCCGTTAGCGCGTGTCCAAGCTGGCCGTGCTGCCGCGCCGTTTCACCCCTCCCCTGGCCCCTCCCGCAAGCGGAGGGGAACGAGATGGGCGCCTCCCCCTCCCCTCGGAGGAGGGGTTTCGTACCTGCGATCAATCCCCCTTGTGCCGGCTCGTGTAGCTGCCGATCAGCTCGGCCTCGGCGAGGATGTGGGGGCGGATGATCTCCCACAGATCGGCGGCCGGCTCCTTCGGGACCGCGAGCGGCGTCTCCAGGTCCAAGGCGGCAAGGCGGAAGCGGTATCGATGCGAGTCGTCGCGCTCCGGCGGACACGGACCGTCATAGCGGGGATGGCCGTAATCGTTGACCCCGTGCCCCAAGGGCTCGGTCTTCACGCCATGCCCCACGCCTTCGGGCAGGAGCGTGCGGCCCGCCATGATGTCGTAGACCGCCCAGTGGCGGAACGGCCCCGAGGGACCGTCCAGATCCTCCATCACAAGCGCGAAGCTCCGCGTCTCCGGCGGCGCCCCCGCCCATTCCAGCGGCGGGGAGACGTTCGCGCCCTCGCAGGTGTAGCGGGTCGGCATCTCCTCTCCATGCGAGAAGGCCGGGCTTTTCAGAACGAAGGCCATGCGCCACTCCTCATGCGGTCGCTGGCAGCAACGCGCGCCGCGCCCAGGGGATGCGGTCGCCGTCTGGTGAGGTGCGGCGCGCGCAGATCCATCCCATCCGCGCGTGCCACAGGGGAGCCGCACCATCCTTAGACCGAAACATGACAGCATCGGCTTGCGCGAACGGCTCGCGGCCCTGCCGCGCGGCGGGCTGCCCTTGCGCCAAGCCGCCCTGGTGCATTGGAACGACCACCAGGTTCCGTTCATCGAGGCCGAAACCGACCACGACCTTGCCGTGACATTGGGCGTGCTGCACGTGCATCTGCGCTGGGCGCAGCTTGAGCTTATGCGCCACGTCGCCCGCGGGCGGCTCTCGGAGCTGATCGGCCCGTTCGGGATCGGCGCGGACCGCGTGCTGCGCACGCTCGACTTCGGCAAGGCCGTTCCCGCGATCATCGACTCGATGCCCCCCGAGACCCGCGCCTGGGTCGAGGCGTTCGTGGCCGGGATGAATCACGCGATTGCCCACCTGCCAGCCCTGCCGCCCGAGTTCCGCGTGCTCGGCCTCGCCCGGCAGGCATGGGACATCGCCGACGTGGTGGCGATCGTGCGGCTCGCGGCGTCCGATGTCACCTGGGGCGTGTGGCTTGCCCTGCTGCCCCAGCGGCACCACGCGGGTGTCGCGGGCTTGTGGCGGCGCCTGCTCGACGCGGAGGCGCCTCTCGATCCCGGAAGCGTGCCGGACATAAGGCGCGCGCCCTGGGCCAGCTTCGCGCGGCCGGGCAGCAACTCATGGGCCATCGCGCCGTCACGCAGCCAGTCCGGCGGTTCCTGGATCGCCAGCGACACCCACCTTCCCGCCCTGTTGCCCAACCTGCTCCTGATCGCCGGCTGCCGCTCGCCATCCTACCATGCCGTGGGCCTGATGGTGCCGGGCGTCCCGGCATTCCTGCTTGGCCGCAATCGGTGGATCGCGTGGGGCGGCACCAACCTGCACGGCGCCAGCAGCGACCTGTTCGATGTTTCCGATCTGGAGCCGAACGCCATCACCGAGCGGCGCGAGCGGGTGCGGGTCCGCTTCTGGGGCCACCGCGACATAAATGTGCATGAGACCGGGTGGGGGCCGGTCATCTCCCGGCTGAAGACGCTGCGTTCCGGCGGCGGCATTGCCTTGCGCTGGATGGGCCACCGGCCAAGCGACGAGATCACCGCGCTGCTCGCCATCAACCGAGCCCATGACTGGGACTCGTTCCGTGGCGCGCTCGACCTGATCGCGGTGCCGGGGCAGAACATGACCTACGCGGACGCGGCTGGGCATATCGGCAAGGCCATGGCCGTGCATCTGCCGCGCCGCCCGCCCGAGCCGCCCGGCTCGCTGCTTCTGCCGCGCTCGGCCGGGGGCGCCTGGGAGGCTATCGCGCGCAGCCGGGACTTGCCTTCGGTCTTCGATCCGCCCGAGGGCTTCGTGGCTTCAGCCAACGACCGGCCTCCGCCCGCCAAGGTGCTGATCGGCTATTTCTTCTCCTCTGGATACCGCGTGGAGCGGCAACGACAGGCATTGCAACGCGCTGGGCGTCTCGGCTTCGCGGAGCTTGCCGCTTTGCAACAAGACACGTTCGTGCAGCCCGCGACTTGCGCGCGGGACCGGCTGGTGCGGATGCTCCACGAACAGAACACGCCTGCCGCGCACGACCTGGCGCAGCGTCTCGCCGGGTGGGATGGCCGCTATGGCGCGCACGCTGCGGGACCGCTGGCATTCGAGCTGTTGCTGTTTCATCTCGGACTTGCGCTGTACGGCAGGCGCCTGTTCCGGGTCTATTCCTCGGCCTGGAACACGCGCCAGCTCCTGTTCCAGGACATCGCGGCGTGGGCGCCGGAAGCCGCGAGCCGGGCATTGGCCCACGCGACGCCGCGCGTGCTGCGCGGAATGCGGCGGTTTCGCGCCTGGGGCGCGATGCACCGGCTGGAGCCACGTCATGTGCTCGCGTCCCTCCCGATCCTTGGCCGGGCCTACCGCTTCGGCGAATGGGCCGCCGATGGCGGTAGCGACACGCTGATGAAGACCGCGCATCCACCCACCGGCCGGCGCCACCGCGCGGGGCTTGCCAGCACGGCCCGCCACATATCCGATCTGTCGGACATGGACGCGAACTGGTTCACGCTGCTCGGCGGCCAGGATGGCTGGCTCGGCAGCACCACGCTCTTCGATCAGACCCGGCTGTGGCGCGATGGCGCATACATCCGGATGCCGCTCCGGCCGGAGACGGTGCGGGCCGAATTCCGCCATCGCGTGGAGCTCCGGCCGTGATATGATCGATGCCACGCCCGCGCTGCGCGCCTATGCGCGCCGGCGGCATCGCCGGCTGGCGGCCGAGGACGCCGTTGCCGAGCAGCAGCGGCAACTGCTCCGCATCGTCCGCGCCGCGCGCCGCACGGAATTCGGACGCGCCCATGGCTTCGAGCAGATCGACAGCGTGGCGGCGTTCCAGACGCGCGTGCGGCTGCGCCGGTACGAGGAATTCTGGCGCGAATGGTGGCGGCCCGCGTTCCCCCTCCTGAAAGATGTGAGCTGGCCGGGAACGATCCCCTATTTCGCGGCCACCTCCGGAACCACGGCCGGGACGACGAAATACATCCCGGTCTCCCGCGCCATGCTGGCGGCAAACGGCCGCGCCGCGCTCGATGTCCTCGCCCATCACGTCGCGGCGCACCCAGACAGCCGCGTGCTTGCGGGCCGCAGCCTCGTGCTGGGCGGCAGCACGGATTTGGTGCGACAGGCGCCGGGCATTTACAGCGGCGATCTCAGCGGGATCGCGGCGAACGAAGTGCCCTGGTGGGCGCGCAGCCGTTACTTTCCACCACGTGAACTGGCGTTGATCTCGGATTGGCAGCGCAAGATCGACTGTCTCGCGCCCGTGTCGCTGCAAGCGGATATCCGCACCTTGAGCGGCACGCCGAGCTGGGTCTTGGCGTTCTTCGCCAAGCTCGCCGCGCTGCGCCCGGACCGGCCGGCGCGGAGCACGAGCTGGTACCCCGACCTTGAGCTGTTCGTCCACGGCGGAGTCAACTTCTCTCCGTACCGGCCGCAGTTTGAAGCGATCTTCGCCGGCAGCCGCGTGGACATGCGTGAGGTGTATCCGGCGAGCGAGGGATTTATCGCCATCGCCGATCGCGGCTACGGAGAGGGATTGCGTCTGCTCGCCGACAACGGCCTGTTCTTCGAATTCGTCCCGGTGGAGGATATCGACGTTGGCTGGCCAACCCGGCATTGGCTCGCGACCGCTCAATGCGGCGTGAACTACGCGGTCGTGCTGTCCAGCAACGCTGGGCTGTTTGCCTATGTGCTGGGCGACACGGTGCGTTTCGTCTCACTCCGCCCGCCGCGCGTGCTGATCACCGGGCGGCTGTCCTACACGCTGTCGGCGTTCGGCGAACACCTGATCGCGGAGGAGCTGGAGGCGGCCATCCAGAAGGCGGCGCGGCACATCGCGCGGCACGTGACCGAGTACACGGTGGCCCCGGTCTTCGCGGCGCAACCGCACGAGCAGGGCGGCCACAGCTTCGTCGTGGAGTTCACGACACCGGTGGACGACGCGACGCTCGCGCGATTCGGCAAGGCGCTCGACCAGGCGCTAGCGGACGAGAACGCCGACTACCGTGATCACCGCACCGGGATGCGCGCGCCCGAGGTCGCGGCGGTCAGCCCTGGCGGCTTCGCCCTCTGGATGCGCCAGCGCGGGCTGGAAGGGGGGCAGCACAAGGTGCCGCGCGTCATTGCGGACCCGGCGCTGTTCGCCGCCTTGCGGGATTTCCTGCGCGCGCAGGGACTCATCCAGGCGCGGGCCTCTTCCCAAGCGGTTTCCACCGGCATCACGGAAACCTGACCGGCGCTCCGGCTGTTCACGCGACACCGCAAGGGAGAAGGGGATGATCGACGAACAGAAGCTGCGCGCGCTGGTGGCGGAATGCGATATCGCAGCCACGCTCTACCTTCCCATCGACACCGACCAGCGCGACGCCCGCGCACCGGCCGCGCGGCTGCGCAACCTGATCGGGCAGGTGGAGGAGCGGCTGCGGCGGAGGGGTGTTGAGGATGCACGCGCGGATGCCATCCTCCGCGCCCTGCACGACTTCGCGGACCAGACCGACTTCGCGCGGCACCGGGAACCGGGCTACGCGCTGTTCGCCGCCGCGACGGGGCTGCAATGCTACGCTCTTCCGGAAAAGATCCCGGAACGCGTGACAGTCGGGCGTTTTTTCTGCATCAAGCCGTTGCTGCCCCTGATCGCGCGCAACCGGCGGTTCCACATTCTGGCGCTGGCGACCGGGCGCGTCCGGCTGCTGGAGGCGACGCCGTTCGCCTGGACCGAGTTGCCGCTTGACGATCTCTTGCCGCTGGATGCCGCCGCGGAGGCGGATTCACGTCCCGCGGCCGATGCGGCGTCCGGCGGGAAAGCTCCGGAGGAGTTGCGAACCGAAATTCTCGCCGAGAACCTGAACCGCGTGGCGGCCGCCGTGCGGGCGCGGCTGGGCTCAGACCAGGCACCGCTGGTGCTGGCGGCGGAGCCGCGCGTGGCGGGGCATTTCTCCAAGCTCGCCCATCTCCCGCAGATGCTAGCCGACACGGTGGACACCAACCCGTTCGCCTTGTCCAACGAGGAACTGCACCGGCGCGCGACCCAGCTTATCATGCCGCTGATCGACGCCGAGCGGAACGCCGTGCTGGAGAGCATCAACGCGCGCCTGGGCACGGCCGAGCCGACCGTCGCCATCCGGTTGGAGGAGATCCTGATCGCCGCTCGCGATGGTCGCGTTGATAGTATCCTGGTCGCGGATGATCAGACTCTGTGGGGGACGTTCGATGCGGAGTCCGGGACCGTGACCGGGCGCGGAACACCGGGCATCGCCGACGAGGATTTGCTGAATCTCGCGGCGGCGCTGACCTTGCGCCATGGTGGCCGCGCGCTCGCCGTGCCAAGCGCGATGCTGCCACGCGGCGCGCCTGCCGCCGCCCTCCTGCGCTTCCCGGCTTATGGAAAGTAGGGCGGAATGGCGCGGCGCATTCCGCCACTTTCCCGTACGTCGGTGGGAGTCTACCAGGTGCCGTTCGGGACATCGTAGCCCCAGCGGTCGATAAAGTGCCCCCATGCGTCAGCGACACGCGCGCGCTCTCCCGGCGTCAGGCGGTGCGGGGCGGTTTGGTATCCGCTCACGCCGTCAAGGTAATGGCTGAAACGCTCTCGCTCATCGGCGAAACTAGGCAAATCCAGCGCCTGGAACACACGCTCCAGTTCCGCCAACGGGGTTTTCCGGAACGTCTCGAATCGTATCTCGGCAAAGCGCCCAGCGGGCAGCGTCGCGACATCGTCCAGCAACCGGCTCATCAGGCGCGGATAGGTGCGCAGCACCAGCGCGTCCACATCGTGCCGCGCGTCTTGCAACGCGAATTCGCGGAGCAGGGTCGCGAACATCCGGCGCGATGAGTCAAAAACGTCGTACGGATTGCGATAGATGTGAATGAAACGCGCCTCCGGCCATGAGGCACGCAGGAGGGGAATGCGGGCCGAGTACACCGGGTTGCGGATCAGCAGGGGGCGGCCACCCTGATGCATCGTCATCTTCGCCATGTAATGGCGCATCGCACGCGCCCAGGCGCGGAGCTGCGCCTCCGGACAACCGTCCAGGAACAGGCCGCGTTCGAAATTCGCCTCCAGCGTCCGAGGGAAATAGAGTCCGTGGTAGAAGGAGAGCGGCGTCATGTTGGCGAGCGCCAGCTCGTCTTCTTGCGGCAAGTCGTGTGTCAGGGCAACGGCATCGATCAGGCGGTCGCGCGGCATGTGCCGCTCGATCAACGGACCGATCAGGCGCGCGAGGCCGAGCGCCTCCCACGGCAAGCCAACCGCGACCGGCGGTAGGATGCCGAAGCGCGGCGAGCGGCTCAGGACGTTGGCGAGATGGGTCGTGCCGCTGCGCCAGTGGCCGATGATGAAGACCGGCGCTGGAAGGCTCGGCTCCCCCCGCAGCCGCCACGCGAGCGCGGCCCGCTCCGAGACGGTGAACGGCAAGCGCAAGATGGCGGTGCCAAGGGCGATCGCCGCCACATGGGCGCGGCGCGGCGCCACACCGCCGTTGCGGTACAACACGGTGCAAAGGGTGCGCAGATCCGCGCCGGCAAGCGGATGGAACACGCGATGCGCCTGGCCTTGGTGTTGGGGGCGGACTTCTTGCAAGGTCATTCAGTATCAGCGCCGATTGCAACGGGTGCTGTCGTTACGGCATTGTGGTAGGGCGGAAACGCGCAGCGCATTCCGCCTTCTACAGAGTATGGGCGGGCGGCGAAATGCGCTGCGCGTTTCCGCCCTACCCGCCTCGACCCTTTTTGCTGATTGATTGGGCATATTGGCTTGTTCTGCAAAAATTTTGCACAAATATTGGCTAGCTTCTGACTAATTATCCGGCAATCGCGTGAGCTGGCCACCTCAGTCGCCCAATTTTCCAGCTCACGTTGGTTGGCACCCCGGTTGCATGAAGCACGCGCGAACCGCCACCTCCCGGAGAGAGCGCGTGAACACCGGATTCCTCAAGTCAGGCCACCTGCCCACGCTTTTCGCCGCCTTTCTCTATTTCGACCTCAGCTTCATGGTCTGGGTCATTCTCGGCCCCCTCGCCGTCCAGATCGCGCCTGACCTGCATCTCAACGCGGGGCAAAAGGGCTTGATGGTCGCGGTGCCGGTCCTGGCCGGCGCCGTGGTGCGCGTCGTGAACGGTTTTTTGGTCGATGTCGTTGGCCCGAAATTGGTCGGCGCGGCCTGCCAGATCATCGTCATCACCGGACTCCTCGCCGCTTGGTGGTTCGGCGTGCATAGCTTTGGGGCGATCCTGATCGTCGGCGGGGTGCTCGGTGTTGCCGGCGCGTCCTTCGCGGTCGCCTTGCCGCTCGCCTCCCGGTGGTACCCGCCAGAGCACCAAGGAACCGCGCTCGGGATCGCCGGCGCCGGCAACTCGGGCACCGTGCTCTCCGCGCTGTTCGCGCCCTCCTTGGCCGCCTGGGTGGGATGGAACAACGGCCTCGGCCTGGCGTGCATTCCGCTCGCCCTTACCCTGCTGACCTATCTCGTCTGCGCCAAGGACAGCCCGACAGCGCCGCGCGCCAAAAGCCTCGCCGAATACGCCGCCGTCCTGAAGACCAAGGATGCGTGGTGGTTCATGTTCTTCTACAGCGTGACATTCGGGGGCTTCGTCGGGCTCGCCTCGTCGCTGACCATCTACTTCAACGACCAATACGGGCTTCCGGCCGTCACGGCGGGCTATTTCACCGCCGCCTGCGTCTTCGCCGGCTCGCTGGTGCGCCCGCTCGGCGGCTCCATCGCCGATCGCATGGGCGGCGTGCGCACGCTGACCATCATGTACTGCGTCGCCGGATCGGCCCTGGTGCTTGTCAGCGCCGGCCTGCCGCGGGCGTGGATGGCGCTCGCCGTGTTCATTCTCGCGATGCTCGCCCTGGACGCCGGAAACGGGGCGATCTTCTAGCTTGTGCCGCAGCGCTTCCGCGAGGAGGTCGGCGTCATGACCGGCATCGTTGGCTGCGCGGGCGGCCTGGGCGGCTTCTATCTCGCCTCCAGCCTCGGCTACGCGAAGCAGCTCAGCGGCAGCTATCAGCCCGGCTTTCTGCTGTTCGCACTGCTCGCGGCGCTCGCGCTGGCCAGCCTGACCAGCATCAAACGCTGCTGGCGCACCACATGGAGCGCGGCCCTCGCCGGTGCCGCCTGGATTTAGGCGAGGGCACGTCCATGAGCATACACACAGTTCCCCGCAAGCGCCTCGTCGTCATCGGCAACGGCATGGCCGGGATGCGCGCGGTCGAGGAGATCATCGCCCGCGCGCCGGGCATGTTCGCCATCACCGTGTTCGGCGCCGAGCCCCGTCCCAACTACAACCGCATCCTGCTCAGCCCCGTCCTGGCGGGCGAAAAGGATTTCAAGGACATCATCATCAACGACCACGCCTGGTACCGGGACAACGATATCGAGCTGATCGCGGGCGAGATGGTCGTCAATGTCGATCGCTCCGGCCGCCAGGTGTTCGGCGGCGCGGGAAGGGCACGCCCCTACGACGTGCTTCTGATCGCGACCGGCTCCAACCCGTTCGTCCTGCCCGTGCCGGGCGCGACGTTGCCGGGTGTCGTCACGTTCCGCGACATGGATGATGTCGAGACCATGCTCGCCGCGGCGGCGCAGGGTGGGCGGGCCGTTGTGATCGGCGGCGGCCTGCTCGGCCTGGAGGCCGCCAACGGGCTGCTGCGCAACGGCATGGACGTGGCGGTGCTGCACTTGATGCCGACGCTGATGGAGCGCCAGCTTGATGCCGCCGCCGCCGAATTGCTGCGCGCCGATTTGGAACGGCGCGAGATGCGCGTCATCACCGAGGCGAACACGGCGGAGATCATCGGCCCGAACCGTGTGACTGCCGTGCGCCTGAAGGACGGCACGGAGATCCCGGCGGATCTCGTGGTCATGGCGATCGGCATTCGCCCGAACGCGGAGCTTGGGAGAGCCATCGGTCTCGATTGCGGGCGCGGCATCCGGGTGGACGACGCGATGCGCACCCCCGATCCCCGGATTTTCGCGGTGGGCGAGTGCGTGGAGCATCGCGGCGTCGCGTATGGTCTGGTGGCGCCGCTCTACGAAATGGCGAAGGCCTACGCCGACACCATCACCGGCGTCGCCGCCTCCGCCTACGAAGGCAGCGTGATCGGCACACGGCTGAAGGTCACTGGGATCGACATGTTCTCGGCCGGCGACTTCCTGGGCGACGAGACCACCGAAAGCGTCGTGTTCCGCGACCCCTCGCGGGGCGTTTACAAACGCCTGGAACTGCGCGGTGATCGGCTGGTTGGCGTGGTCCTGTATGGCGACGCGCGGGATGGCGGATGGTATTTCCAGCTTCTGCGCGACGGCAAGCCGCTTGGCGAGTTGCGCGATGTCGCCATTTTCGGCCAGGCTTTCGCGAGCGGCACGCCGTCCGATGCCGCATCGCACATCGCTGCCTTGCCCGCTGACGCAGAGATCTGCGGATGCAACGGCGTCTGCAAGGGGACGATTCTCCAAGCCATCTCCGAAAAGGGCCTGACTTCCCTCGACGGCGTGCGCGCCCACACCAAGGCATCGGCCTCGTGCGGAAGCTGCACCGGACAGGTCGAGCAATTGCTGGTCCTGGCGCTCGGCGACGGCTACGCCAAGCAGGCGGGCGAGAAGCCGTTGTGCAAATGTACGGCGCATGGGCACGACGCCATGCGGCGCGCGATCCTCGCGCAAGAACTCAAGACCATACCGGCGGTGATGGCGGCCATGGCGTGGCGGATGGCGGATGGCTGCCACGTCTGCCGCCCGGCATTGAACTATTACCTGCTCTGCGCCTGGCCGGGCGAGTACGTCGATGACGCGCAATCGCGCTTCGTCAACGAGCGGATGCACGCCAACATCCAGAAGGACAGCACCTATTCCGTGGTGCCGCGCATGTGGGGCGGCGTGACCAGCGCGACCGAGCTGCGGGCTATCGCCGACGTGGTGGACAAGTTCGCGATCCCAACGGTGAAGATCACCGGCGGGCAGCGCATCGACCTGCTGGGCGTCAAGCGCGAGCAGTTGCGCGACGTGTGGCGCGACCTGAACGCCACCGGCCTGGTCTCGGGCCACGCCTACGGCAAGGCGCTGCGCACGGTGAAGACCTGCGTCGGCTCCGAATGGTGCCGCTTCGGCACGCAAGATTCCACCGCCATGGGAATCGCGTTGGAGCGCATGACCTGGGGATCGTGGCATCCGCACAAGGTCAAGCTCGCCGTCTCGGGGTGCCCGCGCAACTGCGCCGAATCGCTGGTGAAGGATTTGGGCGTGGTCGCGGTGGACAGCGGATGGGAGCTGTACGTGGGCGGCAATGGCGGGGTCAAAGTCCGCGTCGCCGATTTCCTCTGCAAAGTGGCGACGGAGCAGGAGGTCTTGGAATACTGTGGCGCCTTCCTCCAGCTCTATCGCGAGGAGGCGCACTACCTGGAACGGACCGCGCCATGGCTGGAGCGCGTCGGATTGGCGCATGTCCGCGCCAAGATCGTGGAGGATGCCGCGAACCGGCGCGCGCTGCGCGAGCGGTTCCTGTACGCGCAGCGTTTCGGGCAGCGCGACCCCTGGGCGGAGCGCGCCTCGGGCGAGGACGCCGCGCGCTTCCGTTCGCTCGCCACGGTGGACTGAGCCATGGCGGAGAGCAAGGAGGCGATGCGCTGGGTCGAGGTGGGCCGGCTGGAGGACATACCGCGCCAAGGCGCGCGCACCGTCGCAACGGAGAGCGGCGACATCGCCGTGTTCCGCACGCACGATGATCTGGTGTTCGCGTTGGATGACGTCTGTCCCCACAAGGGCGGCAAGCTCAGCCAGGGCATCGTGCATGGCCACGCCGTCACCTGCCCGCTGCACAACTGGATCATCGATTGCGCCACGGGCGAGGCCCAGGCACCGGATGCTGGACGCACGCGGCCGTTCGCCGTCCGCGTGGAGGATGGACGGGTGATGGTGGCGCTATGAGCGTCCGCACCACTTGCCCGTATTGTGGCGTCGGCTGCGGCGTGATCGCGCATCTGGACGGCATCATCAGCGGCGACGCGGATCATCCGGCCAACCGGGGCAAGCTCTGTTCCAAGGGCGCCGCCTTGGCCGAAACGCTGGCCGATACCAAGCGGCTGCGCTTCCCCACGATCGGCGGGGCGCGGGCAAGCTGGGACGCGGCGCTGTCCTTAATCGCGCGGCGGTTCTCCGAGGCCATCGTTGCGCATGGCCCCGACTCGGTCGCCCTCTACGTCTCGGGCCAATGTCTGACCGAGGACTACTATGTCGCCAACAAGCTCATGAAGGGCTTCATGGGCGGCAGCAATATCGACACCAACTCCCGCCTGTGCATGGCCTCCACGGTGGCCGGGCACACGCGGGCCTTTGGCGCCGATCTCGTCCCCGGCGTGTACGCCGACATCGACTGCGCCGACCTGATCGTGCTGGTCGGCGGCAACGCCGCGTGGTGCCATCCGGTGTTGCACCAACGGATCGTGGCGGCGCGCGCGGCGCGAGGAACGCGCGTCGTCGTCATCGACCCGCGCCGCACCGCCTCGTGCGAGGCGGCCGACCTTCACCTACAGCTCGCGCCCGGCAGCGACGTGGCGCTGTTCGCGGGGCTGCTGGCCTATCTGTCGGTGTGGGACGGCCTCGACCACGCCTGGATCGAGGGGCACACGAGCGGATTCGAGAACGCGCTGGAGGTGGCCGGCGACATGCGCCCGCAGCGCGTGGCGGCGATCACCGACCTCGATTTGGCCGAGGTGCTGCGCTTCTACGACTGGTTCAAGGAGACGCCGCGCACCGTCACGCTCTGGTCGCAAGGAGTGAACCAGTCCGAGGCGGGCACCGATACGGTGAACGCGATCCTCAATTGCCACCTCGCCACCGGGCGCATCGGCAAGCCGGGCGCCAGCCCGATCTCGTTGACCGGGCAGCCGAACGCGATGGGTGGGCGGGAAGTCGGCGGGCTGGCCAATCAGCTCGCCGCGCATATGAGCTTCAGCATGCCCGGGGACATCGACCGCGTGCGGCGCTTCTGGGCGGCCCCGGCGATGGCCGGGAAGCCGGGGCTCAAGGCCATCGATCTGTTCGAGGCGGTGCATCAGGGTCGAATCAAGGCGCTGTGGATTTTGGCCACCAACCCGGCCGGCAGCCTGCCGCGCACCGGGCATGTTCGGGAGGCGCTGCAAGCTTGCCCTTTCGTGGTCGTCTCCGATTGCTGGAGCACGGAAACAACACATCACGCCGAGGTGGTGCTGCCCGCCGCCGGCTGGGGCGAGAAGGATGGGACGGTCACGAATTCGGAACGCGTGATCTCGCGCCAGCGCGCCTTCCGCGCTGCGCCCGGCGAGGCGCGTCCGGATTGGTGGGCCTTGGCCGAGGTCGGGCGCCGGATGGGATGGGCGGACGCCTTCGGATGGGAGACTCCGGCCGCAGTGTTCCGCGAGCACGCTGCTCTCTCGGCGTTCGAGAATGACGGGTCGCGCGTATTCGATCTCGGCCCGCTCGCGGAGCTGACGGACGCCGAGTACGACGCGCTTGCGCCAACGCGCTGGCCCCCTCCCCCCGGTCCCCTCCCGCAAGGGAAGGGGGAGTCGGAGTGCAAGCCCCCTCCCCTTGCGGGAGGGGGTTGGGGGAGGGGTGCCGCGCAAGAGAACGACGGCCGCCTCTTCGCCGACGGCATCTTCCCCACCCCAAGCGGCCGGGCGCATTTCATCCCGACGCGCTGGCGCCGTCGCACTGTGGCGGGCGAACTGGTGCTCAACACCGGCCGGGTGCGCGACCAGTGGCATACGATGACCCGCACCGGCCGGGTGCCACGCCTTCTCGCCCATATCAGCGAGCCCGCCGCGAGCTTCGCGCCGGGCGACGCTAGGCGGCTCGGCATCGTCGATCGCGGCTTGGCCGAGCTTGCTAACGCGCATGGCAGCCTCGTGCTGCGCGCCACTGTCGATCCGGGGCAGCGCGCGGGCGAGGTTTTCGTCGCGATCCACTGGACGGACGCGTTTTCCTCGGCCGGCCCGGTCGGGCAGCTCTTGGACGCCACCCGCGATCCGCTCTCGGGCCAGCCGGCGCTGAAAGCCGGTTCGGTGACGGCGCGGGCGCGGGACGTATTGTGGCGCGGCCTGCTGTTGCATCGCCGGGCGGTGCGGCCTCGATGCGGCGCGGTCTGGTCGCGCCTGCCGCTGGAGCGGGGTCATGCCCTGGAACTGACGGGCCACGAGCCGCTTCCCGATGACCTGCGCCCGTTCGCAAGCGAGACCATGCAGACGCCGTGGAAGGCCGAGATCCTGGAGCTTGCCGATCCCGGCCGGGGCGCGTGGCGCTTCGCCGCGCTGGTGGAGGGACGCCTGGAAGCGTGCCTTTTCCTGACAACCAGCGAAGCCGCCCTGCCCGCGCGCGAGGCGCTTGCCGCGATGCTGGGCGGTCCGGTCGCCGATG
>DATFDN010000584.1:0-2755 GCA_035252035.1 Acetobacteraceae bacterium
GCCTCGCCAGCGACGACCCGCAACGCGGGGACGCCGAGGGACAGCGCGTTGCGGGTCGCGCGGGCCGCGCGATCGGCGCGCGCCTCGATGCCGATGGCGCGGTTCGCCGGATGGCTCAGCGACCATTCGATGGCGACCGAGCCCGAGCCGCAGCCGATGTCCCACAGCAATTCGCCCGCGCGCGGCGCCAAGGCGGCAAGCGTGACGGCGCGGATCTCGCGCTTGGTGATCTGGCCGTCATGCTCGAAGAACGCGTCGGGCAACCCCGGCGCGAGCGGGATGATGCGCGCCGCTGGAGTCGCGACCACCTCGATCCCGACGAGATTCAGCGGATCGATGTCGGCGGGGAATTCCGACGCGGCGGTGCCGCTCCAGACGCGCTCGCGCGGACCGCCCAGCGCCTGGAGCACATGCACGATGCTTGGGCCGAAGCCGTATTGTCGCAGCAGGTCGCGAAGCGCCACGGGCGTCGTCGCGTCAGCCGACAGCGCGAGGATGCGCGCGTTCGGCTGCAAGCGCGGCAGGATCGCTTCCAGTGGCCTGCCGCAGAACGAGAGCATCGCCACATCCTGCGCGGCCCATCCGAGGCGCGCGCAGGCCAGCGAAAAGGCGGAGGGGGCTGGCACGGTCAGCATTTCCGCGAGTGGAACGAGCCGCGCCAGCACGGCGCCGATTCCGTAGCAAAAGGGATCGCCGGAGGCGAGCACCGCGACTGGCGTGCCGCGCCGTTCCAGGATGGCGGGAAAGGCATCGCCGAGCGGACTCGGCCACGCGAGGCGTTCGCCGCGAATGAGCGGCGCGGCGAGCGCCAGATGCCGCGCGCCGCCCGCCACCAGATCGGCCGACGCGATCAGGCCGCGCGCCGCGCCTGTCAGACCCTCGACACCATCCTCTCCAATTCCCAGGATGGAGAGCCAGGGGGATGGGGTCATGCGATGAACCTGTTGGTTCTTGGTGGAACGACGGAAGCCTCCGCGATCGCGCGCGCCTTGGCCGGTGACACGCGGTTCAACGCCACGCTCTCGCTGGCCGGCCGCACGCGCCACCCGGCGCCGCAGCCGCTTCCCTGCCGCATCGGCGGCTTCGGCGGGGCCGAGGGCTTGGCCCGTTATTTGACAGAGCATCGGATCGAGGCCGTGATCGACGCCACGCATCCCTTCGCCGCGCGAATCACACGCAACGCCGAGGACGCGGCAAGGCTGACCGAGACGCGGCTGCTCGCGGTGCGAAGGCCGCCCTGGCGGCGAGGACCGTCCGACATCTGGATCGATGTGCCGGATATGGACGCCGCCGCCGAGGCGCTCGGCCCGTCCCCGCGCCGCGTGCTGCTCACCATCGGGCAAAAGGATCTCGCCCCCTTCGCCGCCGCGCCGTGGCACCGCTACGTGCTGCGCTCCATCGACCCGCCCGCGCCCGATGCTCTGCCGCCAGGGGCCGAGGTGATCGCCGCGCGCGGACCTTTCACCGAGGCGGCGGAGCGCGATATGATGCGCGCGCGGCGCATCGAGATCCTCGTCACCAAGAACTCCGGCGGCAGCGCGACCGAAGCGAAGCTCGCGGCCGCCCGCGCGCTCGGGCTGCCGGTCGTCATGGTGGCCCGGCCGCCGCCGCCCCAGGCGGAGACGGTCGCAACCGCAGCCGAGGCGTTGGCCTGGATCGAGCGTGTTCATCAGACGCAATGCCGGCGCGGCGCGTAGAGCCACGGACGCCCGGAAGGCCGGTCGATGCGCCGCGTCGCCTCGGTGCCGACCAGCACCAGCGTGCGCATGTCGGCCCGCGCCGGGTCCGCCTCGGCGAGCGCGGCAATCTCGATCCGCTCGTCCGGACAGGTCACGGCAGTCGCGAACACCACCGGGGTGGCGCCGGGCAGAATCGGGCGCAGCAGATCGAACGCCGCGCCGAGCTGCCAGGGACGCGCGCGCGATAGCGGGTTGTAGAGGGCGATCACGAACCCCGCGCTCGCGGCGGCGCGCAGGCGTTGCGCGATGACATCCCACGGCTTCAGGTTGTCGGACAGCGAGATCGCGCAGAAATCGTGCCCGAGCGGTGCGCCGATCCGGGCGGCGGCGGCGAACATCGCGGAAATGCCAGCGATGACCTCGACTTCCAGGCAGCGCCACGCTGGCGGACCGGTCTCCATCGCCTCGAACACCGCGCTCGCCATGGCGAACACGCCGGCATCGCCGGACGAGACCACCGCCACGCCGCGTCCATCGGCCGCGAGCCCGAGCGCGTGACGGGCGCGCGCCAGTTCCTCCCGGTTCTGGGACGGATGGCACGCTTGGTCGGGGCGAGCGCCAACGCGCGCGAGATACGGCCCGTAGCCGACGAGATCAGTCGCGGCGGCCAACGCGGCGTCAGCCCGCGGGGTCCGCATCGCCGCCTCCCCCGGCCCGAGGCCCACGATGAACAAGCGCCCGCTCATCGCGCGCGCCGCCGCCCCGGCACGAGCACCAGCGAGAAATAGGGCGCGCTTTGTCCTTCCATTTCAAGCAGCGGCACGATCCGCTCATTGGCCATCGTGCCGCGCTCCACATAGATCGCGCGCTCGGCGAGGCCGGCGCGGCGCAGGACCGCGATGACCTTCGGCAGATTCCGGCCGATCTTCATGATAACGAGCGCGTCGGCGCGCTCGATGCCGGCGAGCAGGCGATCCGCGTCGAGCGTGCCGGGCAGCACCGTGAGCACGTCATCGCCATGTGTCATCGGCGTGCCCGCGCGCGTCCAGCACCCGCTCATGCCGGTGACGCCGGGA
>DATFDN010000585.1:0-14608 GCA_035252035.1 Acetobacteraceae bacterium
TTCCAACGAGGAAAGCGACTGGAAACACGAGAAATCGCCGGGAAATCCCCCTGGTGGCGGATTTCATCTTGCACCCGCGGAGCATGGGCCCTATGTGGCCCCCCACGCAGCAACGCACGTGCCTCTGGCCCTCTGTGGTTACGCAACGACGTCAAGCGTTCTGGCAACTCGCTTAGGTCGCTGGTTCGTTCGACCGTTTCGCAACTCCGCCCGTCGCCTATCCTAGGCGGGCGCCCGATCTGGGAGGCGCGGCGCATGACCCCGAAGGTCGCCCGATTCCTTGCTGATGTCCGGCCGGCAACGCCGTGCCTGGTGTTCGACGTTGATCGCGTGGAGGAGAACTATCGCGCGTTGCGCCGCGCCCTGCCGCTCGCGCGCATCTACTATGCCGTGAAGGCCAATCCGGCGGCGCCGGTGTTGGAGCGGCTGGTCCGCGTCGGTAGCTCCTTTGATGCCGCGAGCTTCGAGGAGGTTTCGGCGTGCCTCGCGGCCGGGGCCGAGCCGGCCGCGATCAGCTTTGGCAACACCATCAAGAAGGCGTCCGCGATCCGCCGCGCCTTCCAGGCGGGCGTGAACCTCTTCGCATTCGATTCGCGAGAGGAACTGGAGAAGCTTGCCCACCACGCGCCCGGCGCCCGCGTCTATTGCCGTATCCTGGTGCGGAACGACGGCGCCGATTGGCCGCTGTCGCGCAAGTTCGGCACCACGGTGGAGCGGGCGAAGGTGCTGATGCTGCAAGCCGGCGAGCTGGGGCTCGATCCGTACGGGCTGTCGTTCCACGTCGGCAGCCAGCAGACGACGACCGAAGCCTATGAGGTGGCGATCGGCGAGGTGGCGATGCTGTTCACCGATCTGACCGAGGCTGGCGTGAACCTGCGCATGATGAACCTGGGCGGCGGCTTCCCGACGCGCTACCGCGACGAGGTGCCCGAGATCGACAGCTTTGGCCAGGCGATCATGCGCGCCATGACCGCGCATTTCGGCAACGCGCTGCCCGAGATCGTGGTTGAGCCAGGCCGCTTCCTGGTGGGTGACGCGGGCGTGGTCAGCGCCGAGGTGGTGCTGGTCAGCCGGCGCGCTTCGGACGATCCGGTGCGTTGGGTCTACCTCGATATCGGCCGGTTCGGCGGTCTGGCGGAGACTGAGGGAGAGGCGATCAAGTACCGCATTCTCACCCCGCACGAGGGGGGACCGACCGGCCCTGTCGCCATCGCCGGCCCGACCTGCGACGGAGCCGACATCCTCTACGAGCGGGCGAATTACCGGCTGCCGCTGAAGCTTGCGTGCGGGGACCGAGTGGAGCTGCTGTCCACCGGCGCGTACGTCACAACCTATGCCAGCCAGCGGTTCAACGGGTTCGCGCCGTTGGCGGAGCATTACGTATGAGACTCCCTCTCCGCCCCCGAGGGGCGGAGAGGGTCAGGGTGAGGTGGGGAATTCCAGAGGCAGCCCGGTGAGGGTGCCGGTTTTGCAGAAGAAGGCGGGGATCGAGGAAGTGGAAAGGGAAGCGTAGCGTCCGTGAAGTACGTGCTCAAGCGCCGGCGGGCACTGGCGCTTCCCCCACCTCGCCCCGGCCCTCTCCGCCCCTGGGGGCGGAGAGGGAGAATTGAGCCGCGTTCACCGAGTGGCCCGATACTGGGCTCTCTCGGCATATCTGGCCTTTGCCTGCGCCACTTGGTTGGCGTGCGTTTCATTGGCCTTGTGCGTGTTCACGGCCCGCGCCTGCGGCGCCTCCGCGATGCCGGGCCAGCTATCGTTCCAGGAGGGGGAGCCGGGAGGAGCACCCTGGGCGAGGGCAGCGCCGCTGCCAATCGCGAGAAGCAGGGCGGCGGCAGTTGCGATCTTCTTCATCGTAGTCGGTCTCCTGTCCCCCGCACCATGCGGGAGGGAATACCGGCCACATAAGTTTACGGCGTTCAGTTTACAAGGTTCACCTAGCGAGCCCCCCGACGATCATCTCGATTACTTGATTGATCAGGGCTTCGGGCGGCGTGGTGATGTGCTTCGCCTGGTCGAGCAGCAGCGCCGTTGTGCCATGCAGGCAGGCCCAAATAGCCTCGGCGGCAGGCGTGGAGGGGCCAGGCCGGAGCAGTCCGGCCGCCATCATCTCCTCGATGTCGCGCTGTAGGATCGCGAAGGAGTGATCCGCCGCCTCGATCGCTTGGAGTGTGTCGCAGGGCTTGCAGGCGGTGCGGCTCGCGGAGGCCGAGGAGGAAAGGAAGGTCAGCCGGTACGCGTCCGGGCGGGACAGGCCGAACTCGATGTAGGTGCGCAGCCCGGCACGGAATCGCTCCGGCAAGGGGACATCGCGACGCTGGTTGGCCTCCAGGGCGGCGAGAAGCTCGGTGAAGGTCGCTTCCGCGATCGCTTGCAGAATTGCTTCCTTGTCAGGGAAGTAGACATACAGCGCGGTTGTGGAGACACCGACGGCGGCGGCGATGCGCCGCATGGTCGCGTGGGCGAATCCCTCCTCCAGGAAGATGCGCGACGCCGCGGCCAGGATCTCGCCACGGCGGCTGGGGCCTTGGCCGCGTGGCTTGCGTCCGCGCACACACTCGTGAAGGATAACTGACATAACAAAATAAAGTGTAGTTATGCGCGTCGTGCAGATCAATCGAGCCGGGCAAAGATTAGGCAACTAGCACGGCAACGCCGGCCGGGCGCTTCGATCACGTCACGGTTGGTCTCATGGCGAAGCGTTCCGCGTCTGTCGGCTTCATCCTCGCCACGCTCGCGACCGATGCGCTCGGCTTCGGCATCGTCGTGCCGATTGTTCCGGACCTGGTGCGCCTTCTCGCGCATCAGAGCACGTCCGGCGCCTCGATCTGGGTGGGCGCGCTGCTTGCGGTCTTCTCCGTGACCCAGTTCATCGCCGCGCCGGTCCTGGGCGGGCTCAGCGACCGGTTCGGGCGCCGCCCGGTGCTGCTGCTGTCACTGTCGGGCGTGTGCGCGAATTACCTGATGCTGGCCTGGGCGCCGAGCCTGGGCTGGCTCTTCGCCGGGCGGCTGATCGCCGGAGCGACCTCGGCGAACGTCTCGGCCGCAACCGCCTATATCGCCGACGTCACCCCGCCGCAGCGCCGGGCGCAGCGCTTCGGGCTGGTGGGGGCGATGTTCGGCCTGGGCTTCGTGCTCGGCCCGGCGCTCGGCGGCGTGCTGGGCTCGTACGGTCTCCGGCTGCCCTTTCTGGCGGCGGCGGCCCTGGCCTTCTGCAATGCCTTGTACGGGCTCCTCGTTCTTCCCGAGAGCCTGCCGCGCGAGCGCCGCCGCCCGTTCCAGTGGCGGCGGGCAAATCCGGTCGGCTCGCTGGCGGTCGTGCTGAGCAACAAGGTGTTCATCCGCCTCGGCATGGCCTGGTGCTGCGCCTGGTTCGCGCTCGGCGCGTTGCAGAGCAGCTTCGTGCTGTCCAACAATTTGCGCTTCGGCTGGGGCACGCGGGAAAACGGGTTCGCCTTGGCCGCCGTGGGCGTGACGCAGGCGCTGGTGCAAGGGCTGGTCGTGCGCCGCGTCGTGCCGTGGCTTGGCGAGCGGAGGGCGGCGCTGAGCGGCTATGTGTTCGCCGCGTCCGCGTATGCCGCCTTCGCCCTCGCACCGGCAGGGTGGGCGATCTATCTCGGCGTGGTGCTGCAATCCTTCGGCGCCATCTCCGGGCCGGCGGTGCAGGCGATGGTATCGGCGGGCGCCGGGCCGGACCGGCAGGGCGAGACGCAAGGTGCGCTGGCCTCCCTGCAAGGGCTGACCGCGATCGTTTCGCCGCTGGCGGCGGGCTGGTTGTTCGGCGCGTTCACCGGACCCGCCGCGCCGGTGTACTTTCCTGGCGCACCATTCCTGATGTCGGTGCTGACCTACCTGGCCGCTTTCGCCGCGATCCGCGGCCTGCCGCGCGATTTGGCCTGGGTGCAGCCTCGCCGGGCCTAATCCGTGCCGAATCTGCTCGCGTTTTTGTGAGATTCGTGGCTAGAACGATGCCGCATCGTTCCGAGCCTCTCATGCGCGTCCTTTACAGCCACCGTATCCAATCCCGCGACGGCCAGAGCGTTCACCTGGAGGAGCTGGTCGCCGCCCTGCGGCGGGCCGGGCACACGGTACTGGTCATCGGACCCGGCATGTACGAATCAGGCGCGTTCGGGGGCGAGAATCGGCTGGTGCGGTTAGTCCGGCGCTACCTGCCGGGCTTCGTCGGCGAACTGGGCGAGATCGCCTACAACGTCCCGGCCTACCTGCGCCTCGCGCGCGCCGCCCGCTCGTTCGAGCCGGACGTGATCTATGAACGCTACAACCTGTTCTACGTTGCCGGCGCCCTGCTCGCCCGGCGCCGGCGCGTGCCCTTCTATGTGGAGGTCAACGCGCCGCTCGCCGAGGAGAGAAGCCGCGAGGGCGGACTCGGGCTGGTGCGCTTGGCGCGGGCAATGGAGCGGTTCGTTTGGAACAGCGCGGACCGGATCGCCACCGTGACCGGCGTGCTTCGGGACATGATCGCCGCGCAAGGCGGGCCGCGCGCGCGGATCGAGGTGGTCGCGAACGGCATCGACATGGCCTGTTTCGCCGCCATCCCGGCGCCGTCGGGGCAGGAGGCGGCGATCACGCTCGGGTTCATCGGCTTCATGCGGGCCTGGCACGGGCTGGACCGGCTGCTGGAGGCTGCCGCGCGCCACGGCGACACGCGCGTGAGGCTGCTGATCGTGGGCGATGGCCCGGCGCTGCCGGCGTTGCGGCGCCAAGCCGAGTCGCTGGGGCTCGCGTCCCGCGTGCGCTTCACCGGCCTGGCTGGCCGGGAGGCGATCCCGCGCCTGCTGGCCGAGATGGACATAGCGATCCAGCCCAGGGCGGTCGCCTACGCCTCGCCGCTGAAGGTGTTTGAATACATGGCCGCCGGCCGGGCCATCGTGGCGCCCGACCAGCCGAACATCCGCGAAATCCTCACCCACGAGCAGACCGCGCTGCTGTTCGATCCGGCGGCGCCGGATGGGATGTGGGGCGCGATCCAGCGCCTGATCGAGGACGCGCCCTTGCGCCACCACCTGGGTCTCGCGGCGCGGGCGGAGATCGGCCGGCGCGACTACACTTGGCGGGCCAATGCCGAGCGGCTCGCCAACTGGGCGCGCGCCGATCTGGCCCGCCGCGCCCCGGCTGTCACGGCTGCGCTGGAGCCAGCACCGCCTCGGCCGTGACCGTGGCCGTGACCTCGACCGGGCCTTGCTCGACGCTCGGACCCGGCGCCGCGACCATGGCCGCGCGCATCGGCATGATCGGGGACGGTTCGGAGGAGAGCCGCACCGTACGGAACGACACGAAGCGCAGCGCAAGCGCCCCGGCCGCTTCCTCGGCGCGGCTTCGGAGGCTGCCGAGCGCCTGATGCCGCGCCTGCTCCCGCGCGGCGCGTGCGGCCTTCGTGGAGAGGCGCCAGCCGAGCTGTTGGACGGCGAGGTCCTGCTTCTGGAGCGTTCCGACCAGCCTCAGCAATGCCGGGCCATCCTGGGCGGATAGGTCAAGCGTCTGGCTTGCCCGCCAGACCTGGGCCGCGTTGGGCGTGCGCGCCGGCAACAGCCAGACGGCGTACTGCCCGGTGGTCTTGCTGACGCCGTTGGCCTGCCGCGCGGCTTCCAGCGCCTGAGCCATCATTTGGTTCACGGCCTCCTGGGCCGCCGCCGGTTCGGACGCGGTTGCCTCGGCACGCAGCGACGCCGCGATCTCGTCCGGCTGGACCATGACGGTGGCGGTTTCGGCGAAATCGAGGACGGTCTCGGCCCGCGCGGGCGAAAATGCTGCAACCATAAGGAGAACGAGGACGAAGCGGGCGATCATGGCGCACCTTTTTCCATGCATTTCGACCCAGGGGCGCCCCTGGGGACGCGTTGACGCATAGGCGCAGACCTTTACGCTTCCGCGAAGGCCAGTGCCCTGGCCCTGGCCGGATACTGCGCGAATGCCCCTTTGGAGTCCCATTACTATCGCCGCCGCGCTATTCCAGACCTGGCGGACCGCCAAGCAGCAGAAGTTGCGGCATTTGTTGTCGATCAACGGCGCCGGCTTCGTGCGCTTCCTGTACGGGGCGCCGGCGGCGCTCGTGTTCCTGGCCGCCTCGATCGCGGCCAGTGGTGGCGGGCTGCCGGCGCCGAGCTGGGCGATGGTGGCTTATGCCGCGGCCGGCGGGCTGTGCCAGATTCTGGCGACCAACCTCCTCATCATGGCGTTCGGCTTTCGCAACTTCGCCGTCGGAACCGCCTACGCCAAGACCGAGGCGGCGCAGACCGCCTTGATCGCCCTGCTTCTGTTGCATGAGACACTACGCCCGCTCGCCTGGGCCGGCATCGCGGTGGGCTTGTTCGGCGTGCTGACCCTGTCCTTCGCGGGACGCGGGCTGCGGCCGCGCGACTTGGCGCGGGGAACCTTGCAGCCGGCGGCGCTCAGCGGGCTCGCCGCCGGGTTCCTGTTCGCCTTGACCGCCGTGCTCATCAAGCTCGCCAGCCAGTCCATCACGGCGCCCGACGTGTTCCTGCGCGCCCTATTCGTGCTATTCGTAACCAACGCGCTGCAAACATTCATGCAGGGCGCCTACCTGGCGCTGCGCGACCCTGGCGAGCTGCGCAAGGCGATCACCTCCTGGCGCAGCTCCTCCACGGTGGGGGTGCTGTCGGCCGCCGGTTCGGCCTGCTGGTTCACCGCGTTCGCCATGACGGATGTGGCGCTGGTGCGCTCGGTCGGACAAATCGAGGTCGTGTTCACGCTCCTGTTCAGCCGCTTCTATCTCAAGGAGCGGCTCAAGACCGCCGACGCGGCGGGGCTGCTCCTGGTCGTGGCCGGCGTGGTGTTGATCGTGGCCGGGGGACGATAGCCCGGTCAATCGGAGGGCGGACGGCTGATGGCATCGATATAGCGGCGCACCGAAACCTCCATGGCCTGCTTGCCGCCGGTGCGGATCACGCGCTCCCACCAAGCGCCGTAGATCGGATCGAAGGGCCAGGGGGCGAGCACGTCGGCGATGCGTTGCACGCTGGTTGCGTCGAGGGGAATGAGATCCGGATAGCTGCGCATGAAACTTACCTTCCGGTCCGGCCCGACCTGCACGATGTCGCCCGATAGCAGCGCGCCATAGCCGCCCGCGCCCTGCGCCCAGTGCAGCACCGTCCCGCCCGCGAAATGCCCCCCGCAGCGGATCAGCGTCGCGCCAGGGGCAAGCGTGTGCGTCTCGCCGCTCCAGAACTGGATCGCCGGATCGGGGCGCATCACCCAGCGCCGATCCGCCTCGTGCAGGAACACCGGGGCGTCGAAGGCGCGGCTCCAGTCAACCATCGTCGCGTAGTAGTGCGGATGGGAGATCGCGATCGCGGCGAGCCCGCCGAGGGCGCGGACAATCTCGATGGTCGCGGGGTCGATGAGGCTGATGCAGTCCCACAAGATATTGCCGCCCGGCAGGCGCAGCAGCAGCGCGCGCTGGCCGATCGCGAAAGGGGGCTCGGTGCCGATGCCGAGCAGGCTTGGCTCCTCCTGGCCGAACGCGTTGTGGTGGGTCCGCGCCATCCTGCCGAGGGTCGTCCAGGACTGGCCCAGCCGGCTCACGTACTGCCGCTCCTCCTCACAGATCGCGCAGGCATCGGGCGGGCTGTCCGATGGGGGGAACTGCGTGCCGCAGGTGGTGCAGATGAAGGCTTCCTGCATCTCGGTCATTCTCGTCCGTTTCCTCCCCCGGCCCCCTCCCGCGAGGGGAGGGGGAGTTGTGTTGGATGCCGAGATCAGCCCACCATCGCCTCGGCCGCTCCCCGGTCCACGTCCTCGATGCGGGCCGGGCGCCATTTCGGGGCGCGGTCCTTGTCCACGACCATCGCCCGCACGCCTTCCAGGAACTCCGGCCCAGCGGTCACGGTGCGGGTGGCGCGCAGCTCGGCGTCCAGGCACGCGGGCAGCGTGCGCTCGGCGCCCTGGCGAAGCAACCGCAGCGACCAGACGAGCGAACTCGGCGACATCGTGCGCAGCGTCTTCACGGTCTCGCGCGCGAACGCGCCACCATCCGCTTCAAGGCGCGCGACGATCTCTGGCACGCTGTCGGCGGCGAAGGCGTGGTCGATCACCGCCCGGTGCAGGGCCAAGGAGAACTCTGGAAGTGGGGCTGCGTGGACGGCGAGCACCGCCACGCCATCGCGCGCCAAGGCGGCGGACAGCGCGGCAACGCCCGCGCGCGGGACGAAATGTGTCGCCAGACCGGCATGAACCGCATCCGCCCCCTGCACGCGCGCGCCAGTCAGCGCGAGATAGGTGCCCAGGGCGCCCGGCAGGCGCGGCAGGACGTAGGTGGCGCCGATGTCGGGAAAGAACCCGATCGCTGTCTCCGGCATGGCGAACAGCGCGTGCTCGCTCGCCACCCGCGCCGTCCCATGCACCGAGACCCCGATGCCACCGCCCATGCAGATCCCGTCCACCAGCGCGACATAGGGCTTGGGGTATGTGGCGATCAGCAGATTGAGCGCGTATTCCTCGCTGAAGAAGGCCTCCACCTCATCCGTGCGCCCGTCGAGATGAGACTGACGGATGGCGCGAATGTCGCCGCCGGCGCAGAAGGCCCGCTCGCCCTCGCCCTCCATCACAACGGCGTGGACCGATGGGATCTCGCGCCACTCCTCCAATGCCGCCGTGATCGCGCGGATCATGCTGATATCGAGCGCGTTCAGCGCCTTCGGCCGATTGAGCTTGATCCGTCCCACACGCCCATCCCGGACAGCGACCACATTGGCTTCCTGCATCCCACTGATCTCCCACGTTTCGGCGAGTTTAACTTGCCGGAGGTGCGTTGCCCATGCGGCGCGCGGATTGTAGCGTCTGGCGGGATGTCAGCCGGACCTTCACGATGCGCGCGCGCGCTGATTGGCGCTGCCGCCCTGCTCGCCGCGTCGTTGATGCCGGCTGGGGCGCGCGACTTGTCGCTCATGCTTCGTCACCCTGGGTTGCTTCAACCCTGGCAGACCGTGTTCATCGCGCCCTTCACCGGGGCGACCGGGATGAAAATTGCCGCTGGCGTTTGGCCGGGCGGGGTCGAGGTATTGGCGCAGCAGGCGAAATCGCCGGAAAACGGTTGGGATCTGGTCATGGTGGACGGCGAGGAGCTCGCGGCCGGCTGCGCCGGTGGATTGCTTGAGAAACTGGACTGGAGCCAGATCGGCGGGCGCGAACATTACCTTCCGATCGCGGTCTCCGATTGCGGGGTGGGCGCGACCGTGTACAGTGTCGTGCTCGCCTGGGATCGCGACAAGCTCGCCGGAAGCGCGAGTTGGGCGGATTTCTGGGATGTCACGCGGTTCCCAGGCAAGCGCGGCCTGCGCAAGGGCGTGCAGGGCAACCTGGAGATCGCGCTGATGGCCGACGGCGTGGCGCCGGGCGATGTCTACAAGGTGCTAGGCACGTCTGAGGGCATCGACCGGGCGTTCCGCAAGCTGGACCAGCTTCGTCCCTACCTCGTGTGGTGGGAGACGCCCATGGATGCGAGCCGCATCCTGGCCTCGGGCGACGTGCTGATGACCAGCGCACCAAGCTGGGCGATCGGAGAAGCCGCGCGAGGAGCGCATCGAAACTTCGCGGTTCAATGGAATGACAGCCTGATGGACGTCCTGAGCTGGAGCATCCTGAAGGGCAGCCCGCAGGCACGGGAGGCTTACCAGTTCCTGTATTTTTCCGGCACGCCGGCCATAGAGGCGCGGCTGTCCGCGGTGGCGATCGAAGGCGGACTGGCCAAGGGCGTCAGCGAGTTTGTCCCGCCAGAGCTTGCCCCTATGTCGCCGACCAGCCCGGCGAACCTGCAAGCCGCGCTCCGGCTGGACATCGCGTTCTGGCAAGCGAACCTCGCCAAGCTGCGCCAGCGGTTCGAGGCGTGGTTGGCGCACTGACCCCTCCCACCGCGAGGGAGAGGGGTTCCGATCGGTCCCTTACGCGCCCAGCTTCTCCGCCAACTCCTCCACTTTCGGGACACGCCGGCTTGGTCCCAGCACCGCGAGTGTCGGCGTGGCGCGGAAGTGGCGGGCAGCGGCGCGCTGCACGGCCCCCTTATCGACGGCGTTGATCTTGGCGACCGTCTCGGCGGCCGGCACCACGCGTCCGAACACCTGGATTTGACGCGCGAGCTGCTCACACCGGCTGCCCGTGCTCTCAAGTGACATCAGCAGCCCGGCCTTCGCCTGCGCGCGGGCGCGGGACAGCTCGGCGTCCGAGATCTGTTCCTGGACCTTGCGGAGCTCCTCCAGCGTGACCGGGATCAGTTCCTCGGCCTCGCTCTCGCCGGTGCCGGCATAGATGCCGAACAGGCCCGAATCGTTGAACGGCGCGGTGAAGGAGTAGACCGAATACACCAGCCCGCGCTTCTCCCGCACCTCCTGGAACAGCCGCGACGACATCCCGCCGCCAAGCAGCGTGGACAGCAGCATGGTCGGGTAGAAGTCCGGATCCTGGTACGCGACCGACGGGAAGCCCAGGACGATGTGGACCTGGTCCAAGTCCCGATCCCCCCGGAATTCGCCGCCCTCGTAGCGGGCCTCCAGCGGGCCAGGCGCGGGATCGGTGGCCAGGTCGGCAAAGTGCGTCCGTGCCAGATCCACGACCTGATCGTGCTCCAGCGCGCCGGCGGCGGCGATGACGACATTCGAGGCCGGGTAATGCCGGCGCATGTAGCCCATCAGGGCGGTGCGCGGCATGGCCTGGATCGTATCCTCGGTGCCCAGAACCGGGCGGCCGAGCGACTGGCCGGGGAAGGCTTGCTCCTGAAAACGGTCGAAGATGATGTCGTCGGGCGTGTCGTTGGCCTGCCCAATTTCCTGAAGGATCACTCCGCGCTCGCGCTCCAGCTCCTCGGGGTCGAAGGTGGAGTGGGTCAGGATGTCGCCGATGATGTCGGCGGCGAGTGCGGTGTCCTCCTTCAGCACCTTGGCATAGTAGGCGGTCTGTTCGCGGGCGGTGTAGGCGTTGAGATGGCCCCCGACGGCATCCATCTCCTCAGCGATCTGCGCCGCCGTGCGCCGCTCCGTGCCCTTGAACGCCATGTGCTCCAGGAAATGGGACACGCCGTTCTCCGCCTCGGTCTCGTGGCGCGAGCCGGTGCCGACATAGGCGCCGAAGGAGACGGTTTCGACGCGCTCCATGCGCTCCGTCACGATAGTGAGGCCAGAGGGAAGCCGGGTCAGGCGAACGGGGCCGGCAGGGGTCGAATCGGGCACGAACAGTCCTTTCGAGGATCGCATAGGTATATGGGTCGAAACGTCGCTTTTATCAGGCCGCCACGCCTCCCCCCCCGCGGGAAGGGGTGTTGAAGCGGTGGCTGGTCAGGATTCGGCGTTGCGCCGGGCGAAGCGCCGCACCAGCCCCTGCACGGCGGCGAGGTCGTTCGGCGCCACGGTGAACCGCTCCTCCAGCCGATCGAGCGTGGCGAGCCGGGGCGGCGGTGGTTGCACGTGCCCAGTCGCGCGCGCGACCGCCTCGGCGAACTTGGCCGGGTGGGCGGTCGCCATCGCGATCATTGGCACGCCCTCGCCGGCCGGCAGGGCATACGCCGCGGCAACGCCGATCGCGGTATGCGGATCGGCCACATAGCCGCAGGCGCGATAGAGCCGGCCGATCTCCGCCTCGGTCCCCCTGTCGTCCAGCCGGAACCCGGCGAAAGTCGCCCGCGCGCGCCGCCACGCGGCATCCGAGACATCCATCCGGCCACTGCGCCGGAATTGTCGCATCGTGTCCGCCGTGGCGACCGGATCACGGTCCAGCAATTCGAACAGCAGGCGCTCGAAGTTGGAGCTGACCTGGATATCCATGCTGGGCGACAGGCTCGGCTCGACCGCGCGGATGGACATGTCATTCTGGTCCAGGAAGCGGGTCAGGATGTCGTTGCGGTTCGACGCGACCAGCAGCTGCGCGATCGGCAGGCCCATCCGCCCCGCCGTCCACGCCGCCAGCACGTTGCCAAAATTGCCCGTCGGCACGCTGAACGCCACCGCCCGGTCCGGCGCGCCGAGCGCCAGCGCCGCCGCCGCGTAATAGGGCACCTGCGCCGCCACGCGCGCCCAGTTGATCGAGTTCACCGCGGAGAGACGCAGCTCGGCGCGGAAGTCCGCCTCGGCGAACATCGCCTTCACCAGATCCTGGCAATCGTCGAACGTGCCCTCGACGGCGATGTTCGCGACATTGGCGGCATGGACCGTGGTCATCTGCCGCCTCTGCATCGGGCTGGTGCGGCCAAGGGGGTGCAGCACCACGATGTCAGCCCGCTCCCGGCCAGCGAAGGCCTCGATCGCGGCCGAGCCGGTGTCGCCGGACGTGGCGGCGATGATTGTCACGCGCTCGCCGCGCTCGGCCAGCACGCGGTCGAACAGCCGGCCGACCACCTGGAGCGCCAGATCCTTGAAGGCGAGGGTCGGGCCGTGGAACAGCTCCTGCACGAACAACGCGCTGTCGAGCTGGACCAGCGGCACCACGGCCGGATGGGTGAAGCTGGCGTAGGCGTCGCGGCAGATCGCCTCCAGCGCCGGGGCGGGCACCGCATCGCCGACGAAGGGCGCGAGCAGCCGCGCCGCCAAGGCGGGATAGGGGAGGCCGCGAAGCGCGCGCCACTCATCGGCGGAGAGGGCCGGCCAGGCTTCGGGCACATAGAGCCCGCCATCCTCGGCGAGGCCGGCCAGCAGCACGCCGGCGAAATCGCGCACGGGCGCCTGCCCGCGGGTGGAGACGTAACGCATGGCGCTTCCTAGCGGTGTGCGGGGGCTTAGGCGAGGTTGGTGTGCAAGCCCTCTCCTCGTGCGAGCTATGGCCGTCACACATGTATGGAATGACTCGCCGGGTCACGGAGCAAAGTGGTCTCCCGCAGACCGAGCCTTCACCTCTCCCGCTTGCGGGAGAGGTGTATGAGAGCCGGGCAGAAGATCATTTCGGAGATGGTTGGTCGCTTTAGCCCCTTGCTGGACGGGTCAGGTTGCCGAGAACCGCCGATACGCGGTGAAATGCAGCGCGCAGGCGCCGTTGGTCAGGTCGCCCTGCAACTCCTCGCCGTCCAAGCGTCCAGACAAGGCGACCGTCCCCGCCTGGCCGCTGATCGAGCCATCCGGGCCGATCGAACCCGGTACATCGGTAAGTCCGTTCCAGCGATAGGTGAACTGCCCACCCTGCACCAGCAACGCGATCAGGCCGGGATGGGGACAATCCCTGCGATCGGCCCGATAGCGCGTGCTGCTGCCCCGGTAGAGGCCATCGATACCGGACGGGGCGGCGCCCGCTTCCGCCGGAGCCGTACTCGGCGGCGTGGCAGCAGCCAGGTCAGAGGACGTGCGCGCCGGTTGCGGCCCCGCGCACCCGGCGAGCAATGCGGCGGCGAGCATAGGCAGCGCCGCCCGACGCGATGGCATCGCGTGGCCCTGCGCTCAGGCGGCGTGCTCGGCCACGGCGCGCACCGGCGCCTCGGCCTTCGCGCCGTCGCCCAGCATCGCCATGTGGCCAGAGATCTGGCCGCCCTCCTCCACCCGGAGCCGCCGGCAGCGAGCTTGGCCGAGCACCCGGCCGCTGTCGCGAATCACCAGATTGCCGCGCGCGGTCAGCGTGCCGTCGAACGTGCCGGCGATCTCGGCGTCCTCGACCTCGACCTCGCCCTTCACCGTGCCGCCGACGGCGATGGCGAGCTCGGTGGCATGGATCATGCTCGCTTCCACGGTGCCTTCGACGACCAGGCGTTCCGCATCCTGCACGGTGCCCTGCACGCTGATGCCGCGCCCGACCACCAAGGTCCGGCGCTCCGCTGCCGCGGGGTCCGGTGCGGGGGAGAGGGAGGGGGCCGGGCGCGGCGGGACGGCCAGGCTTGACGCTGGCGCGGGCGCTCCGCCCGAAGCCGATCCGCTCGGGCTGGTGCCACCGGAACTGGAAGAACCCAGGGCGCCAACACTGGCGAAGGAAAATGGCGAACTGGACATGGCGGGCGCCTCCTTGGGCACGGCGGGACGGAAGGGGGGTACGCCAAGGCCGTTATCGCCCGGCGCGGTGGTGACGATCTCCGCCTGCCCCGGCGCGGCACCCTCCGCCTCCTCCGCGCCCAGCCCGGCGGGCAGGGCGGCATCGGCGTCGGCGGTCGTCTCGTCTGGCTTGCGACGTTTGAACACGGGTTTCCACCCCTGGATCGAGGCTGCGGTCCAGCGAGCCGCTAGCATGGCGATTCGCGTCGGAACAACAAGAACGCGCTTGACCTCGCCTCCCTCTCGCAGGGGAGGGGGCGAAGAAAAAGCCCCTTCCCTCGCGAGAGGAGTTGGGAGAGGGGTCAAAACGAGCCGACCAGCAATCACCGGCGAGCCATCCTGGTCGGCTCAGGGCGGGGCCTCGCGCCGGGGTAGCCGAGGCGTTCGGGCACCGGTATTCGATCAGCCTCGCGAAGGAGCATTGGCATGGCGACACGCTTCGACATCATCGGCATCGGCAACGCCATCGTGGACGTGGTGGCCAGCGTCGATGAGGCGTTCCTGTCCCGCCACGCCATGCGCAAGGGCAGCATGACGCTGATCGACGCCATGGATGCCGAGCGCCTGTATGCCGCGATGCCGCCGGGCACGGAGAGCAGCGGCGGCTCGGCCGCCAACACCTGCGCCGTCGCCGCCGCGCT
>DATFDN010000586.1:0-5285 GCA_035252035.1 Acetobacteraceae bacterium
CAGGCCCGGTGCGCCGGAACGCCTGCTCGCGGCGGGGCTGGGTCGGCGTGGTTCCCGTGCCGGCCGGCGGCGGCAGGCGCCGGAGCCGGGCGTGGATGGTGTGTGGCCAGCGCTCCAGCGCCTGGCGCATGTTGGCCAGCAAGTGCCAGCGGTCGGCGACCTGCACCGCCTTGGGCGCGCCGATGCTGGCGGCACGGGCGTACTCGGTCGAGCGGTCACGGGCGATCACCTCCACCTCTGGTCGCTGCCGTAGCCACTCGGCCACGGTTGCGCTCGTGCGGTCCGGCAGCAGGTCGGTCACGCGCCGCCGTTCGAGGTCCACCACGACCGTGCCGTATGTGCGCCCCTTGCAGATGGCCCAATCATCCACCGCCACGACGCGCGGCGCTTCTGCTTCGGGCAGGGGCAGGCGGCGGATCAAGCGCAGAACCGTGTCGGCGCTCGTCGGCATGGCCAGGCGCTGCAACAGCCTGGCCCCACTCTCGCCGCCAAGTGCGGCCCCGGTCCGGCCCTGGGCCGCGCCCAGTCGACAGGTCCGACGTGCGTGCGGTGCGACCAGATCGGGCAGCCGCTCAGCAAAGGTGCGCCGGGCACAACGGGGGTTGCGGCAGTAGAACCGACGCACTCGCAACGCGACCCGGACGCGGCGCCCCAGCACGGGCAGGTCGGCCGGGTGCCGCCGGTAGCGGCTGTGAACGGCCCGGCTCGCACGCCCGCAATCCGGGCAGCGTCCGCCGGGATGGGTGCCGTGGGCATCGACATGGAAAACGTTAGGGGCTGCGGTTGTGACCGCCGTAACGCGGCATCCGGGCATGGGACAAAACTCGTTCATGCCTTGTTCTATGGGCGGCGGCGCTGCACACCCCAACCATCAGTGACCTGCCGTCACGATCCACGCAAAGCGCGGGAGAACCGTCAACGTGGTGGAATTTGGGTGTAGGTTGGGGTGGCCATAGCTCAGGCGGCCGCGATGGAAATCTGGGTTGGCACGGCGTCGATCAGTGGCGGCGTGAGTTCGGCCCTCGCTTCCGTCTGCATGGAGATCCCATGCGGGTGGACAGCGACCGGCGCCAGCGGGGTAGGTCTCTGGACCACCTACACCGGGGGCGACCAATGTCCGAATACCACCGCCACGACGACCAGATTACGATCCGCACCGAACTCGGCGCGGTCTTCGTCTCGCTCGAGCTGAGCCGCTCGGCCTGGCTGGTGACCTCGCTGTCGCCGGGCGGGGGCGAGAAGATGTTGAGGCACCAGCTGCGCGGCGGCGACGTCGCCGGACTGCTGGCGCGCTGCGCCCAGCTCAGGGACAAGGCGCGCGCCCGCACCGGGCGGTTGGTGCCGTTGGTCGTCATCCAGGAAGCGGGTCTCGACGGGTTCTGGATCCACCGCGTGCTGGAGAGCGAAGGCGTCGAGAGCTATGTCGTCGATCCGGCCTCGATCGCGACCGCGCGGCGCCGGCGGCGGGCGAAGACCGACAGGATCGACGGCGAGGCCCTGGTGCGGGCGCTCCTGGCCCACAAGCGCGGCGAGCCCCGGGTCTGCGCGATGCTCAGGGTGCCGACGCCGCAGGAGGAGGACAGGCGCCGGATCTGCCGGGAGCGCAAGACGCTGACGGCCGAGCGCATTGAGCACGTCAACCGCATCAAGGGGCTGCTCTTCGCGCAAGGGGTCCGCGAATACGGGCCGCTGCATCGGTGCCGGCGCGCGAGGTTGGGGGAACTCGAGACCGGCGATGGCCGCCCGTTGCCGGCGCACCTGAAGGCGCAGATCGGCCGCGAGCTGGACCGGCTCGAACTCCTCCTCGAGCAGATCAAGGCGGTGGAGGCGGAGCGGGATGCCCTGCTCGCCCAGGCCGACGAGGACAGGCCGGCCGCGCCCCCGACAGCGGCCGCGATGCTGACGGATCTGAAGGGCGTGGGACCCGAGTTCGCCGGCGTGCTGTGGTCGGAGGGCCTGTATCGGCACTTCAGCAACCGGCGCCAGGTCGCCGCCTATGCCGGCCTGGCGCCGACGCCGTGGCAGAGCGGGGCCGTCGATCGCGAGCAGGGCGTGTCGAAGGCAGGCAACCCGCGGCTGCGGACGACAATGATCCAGCTCGCCTGGTTGTGGCTCAGGCACCAGCCGCACTCCGCGCTGTCCCTGTGGTTCCACGAGCGGGTCAAGCGCAATGGCGGCAGGTTGCGCAAGACGACGATCGTCGCCTTGGCGCGCAAGCTGCTGGTCGCGCTGTGGAAATATGTGACTGCCGGTGTCGTGATCGACGGGGCCATCACCCGGACTGCCTGATCGGCGCCGGAGCCAGGAACTTCACCCCATCGCCCGGAAGCCGGTCGCTCCCGGGCGCATCCAGGTGGACGGCCGAAGCACCGTATGGTCTGAACAGCCGGCATGTAGAATGGCACCGTCCGCCTGAGCCCTTGCCCGACGCAAGCGGGATTGTGGTGCGGCCGCGAGAGCGCCGACCGGATGTGAGTTTGAGACGGCCGAGGTGACGAGGCCGGATCATGGAGTAGGCTCGCCCTGGATCCAGCACCGTGGGAGGCACGCCACTGAGGCCCAAGCGATATGGACTTGACCTCCCACTCCCCATGTGAGCGGCGCTGAACCGCCCACTCGTCGTTGGCCTCCAGCAGCACGGCGCCGATCAGACGGACGCTAGCTCCTCCCACAACGTTGCCGAACAGGAGTTGGCGTGTCGGCCCCGCCACTCGGGCCTGATCCGGTTGTGGTGCCGCCCCCGGTGCCGTCGGGTGGCGGGGTGCCTGGGATGCGGAACACCACCTCCACCTCGTCGCGGTCGATCTCGATGCGGCGGACCAGTGCCCGCACGACCTCGCGCTGGCCGTGCCAGTCCAGGCCGTCCAGCCCGGCGCGGACCCGGGCGGCGAACTCTTCCAAGCGCCCAATCACCAAGTGCAACTCGCGCCCAGCCTCCTGCGCTGCGAGGGCGGCGTCGCGCTCCGCCGTCAGCCGGGCCAGGCGCTGGCGCAATCCGGCCAGGCGCGGCTTGAACTCACCGGCGTCAATGACCTCCTCGGCGTAGCCGTCGATCAGCCGGTCCATCCCACGTCGCAAACGCGCGATCTGTCCATCCAGCGTCGCCACATCCGCGTCCGTCTTGCCGTCGCGTGCCGCAGCCGCACGCCGTTCGTGCTCGGCAGCCACCCGCGCAGGGTCGGCAAGAGCCGCCTTGACCTGTTGCCAGACCGCCTGTTCCAGCTTGTCGCTGCACACGGAGGGGTTGGCGCAGGCCGCCTGGCCGCCGAACTTGTGCGCGTCCGTGCCCGGGCAGCGGTAATAGCCGTAGTCGGCGGGCTGGCGCCCGCCCACCGTGCCGCGCGCCATCTTGCCGTAGAACGCGTAACCGCAGCGGCGGCAGACCACGAGGCCTTGCAACAGCCACCCGGGCCGGCGGCGCCCCTCGCGCTTGCGTCGTCGGTTCTCCTCCAACTGCGCCTGCACGGCCTCAAACAGGTGCGCGTCCACGAGCGCAGGTACCGGGATCGCGATCCACTCGTCCCGCGGCACCGGCGTGGACGCGCTCGCTCCACGGGATGACGGGCCGGTCCGGCCGCGAATGGGGCGCAGCCGATCCCCTGACGGTGGGCAGGTCCGGCTGCGGCCGAACATGGCGGTGCCGACATAGGCGGGGTTGCGCAGCATGCCGCACAGCGTCGTCGCGTCCCAGCGCGCCCGGCCCGTGCGGGTCGGCCAGCCCTGGGCCTGCAATCGCCGGGCCGCCTCGCGCAGGCTGATGCGCTCGAGCCCAACCCAGGCAAAAAGCCGGCGCACTGCCCGTGCCTCGTCGTCGGCCACCTCGAAGCGGGCCTCGCCAGCGCCAGCGTGACGGCCGACGTAGCGGTAGCCGTATGGCGCGGCGCACAAAGCGCTGACTGCGCCCGAGCGGGCCGCGTGGCGCCGCCCGCGGCGGCTGCGCTCCAGGATGCGGGCGCGCTCGTATTCGGCGATCACGCCCTGCACCTGCAAGAGCAGGTCGTCCTCGGCCGAGCCGCCAATGGCGCGGTTGAGGAACACCACTTCGACGCCGGCGCGGCGGAACTCCTCGACCAGCAGCACCTGATAGGCATAGCGCCGCGCCAGGCGGTCGGGGGCAAGCACGTAGACCCGGTCCACCTCGCCCCCTGCCACCACATCGCGCAGCCGCTCCAGCGCCGGGCGCGCCAGCGTCGCCCCGCTGCGGCCCTCGTCCACAAAGGCATGGTCCGGGCCGATCGCCGCGCCATCGGACGCGGCGCGCTCGTGCAGGGCGGCGAGTTGGCTCGCCACTGTGTTGCCGCGCGCCTGGCCGTCGCTGGACACGCGCGCGTAAAGGGCGGCCGTGATCCTACCCACCGTCAGCCCTCCTGCGCATCGGTGCTGGCTTGGCTGCGGCGGCAGGACCGCTCGGGGCGCCCTGCCGCGCGGCGGGCCGTGTCGGGCGGCGCGGGATCGGCACCAGCCGCTCGTAGGCCTCGGCCAGGCACTGCGGCCCGATCCGGGCCACCTCGAACGAGACCCGCACCTCCAGCTCGGGGCACCTGCTGCGCCGGGCCATGGACGCCCTCCTCGGCCCGCCCAGAAACAGGCTGACCCGGGCCGGTCAGCAGTCCAGGGCAGAACCGTTCGCCATACCGCGGCCGCAGGGAACGCCGATCCAACAAGGCCCGCCACTCGAAACTGGCAACGTTGTGGGAGGAGCTATGGCGGCCTCATTTGGGAAGATGCCGACGACATCGGCCCGCCGGTTCACCTCCTTGTTTAGGCGCTCAAGCGGGTTCGTGGAGTGAATTTTCGTCCGGTGCTGGATGGGAAAGTCCATGTGCGCCAGCACGTCGGGCTCGCTGTCGTCAATGAACGCGCCGAGCTTCGGCCACTTCGCCCGGACCTGGTCGGCGACATGGCGCAGGGCCTGGCTGGCGCTGGCGCGGTCGGGCTGGAGGAACGCCTGCCGCAGGGCGGCCGAGGCCATGCTCTGCTGGTTCTGCTCCAAGGCGGCGGTGTGGCGGCACGGTGGAATGCCTGTCATGCCGCGCCGCTTTACGGTGCTTCTACGCGACCCCCAAAAGCGGTTCGATCCGCAGGCACTGCCCTGCACCGATCCCGACCGCGACCCGCTCCAGATCATCCGGTGGTTCATGGGACTGTTGAAAAAGCAGGCCGTCTCTGATTCACTTGCTTCTGCAACGATATGGGCGGGGGCGCGATGCTGGGCAGCAAGCCTCGGGGCCAGTTTGAGCTGGTGATGGCGGGCTCGCTCCGGGACCTGATCCCGGCCGACCACG
>DATFDN010000587.1:0-7058 GCA_035252035.1 Acetobacteraceae bacterium
GCCCGCCCCCCGCCTCAATCGCGGCGGCGAGCGGCGCGAGCTTCTCGCCGTGGCGGCGCCCGGCCGCGACGATGTAGCCCTCGGCGGCGAAGCGGCGCGCGATCGCCGCGCCGATAAAGTCGCCCGCGCCGATGACGGCCATGCTGGCGTCGCGCCGAACCATTTGCGTCCCTCCCTTCCGGGCCTGGACGGACACGGAACCACATCCCGACGGCGACGGGTAGGGTGGCCCGGACGAAACGGAGGCGTATCACCGGCTTGGCGCGGCCTGCTAGAAGCACCTTATGCGCCTCCTCCTGTCCTGTGCCGCCGCCCTGCTGCTTGTGCCCATGTCCGCCGACGCCGCCCCGCGCACGCTCCGCCTCGCTCCGCCCAGCGCCACGCTCGCGATCCGCGCCTACGCGATGGGCTTCATGCCCGTCGATGCGCAGTTCGCGCGCTTTGACGGCACGCTGACCTACGATCCCGCCACGACCGGCCATTGCACGGCGACGCTGACTGCTCAGGTGGACAGCATCCAGCTCGACAACGCCGCGATTCGCGCCACCATGCTGGGCGCCGATTTCCTGGACGCGGCGCGGTTCCCGACCCTGCGCTTCACCGGGAGCTGCGCCGACTCCAAAACGGCGGAGGGAAGCCTGACCCTGCGCGGCGTGACCCGGCCGCTCGGCACGACGCTCGCCTGGACGCCGCATCTCCTGGTCACGGAGGCGGAGATCCGCCGCGCCCTGTGGGGCATGGACGCCCGCCCGTTGATGGTCGGACCGATGATCCGCATTCGCCTGGCGGTGGCGCTGCCATGACCCGGCTGCCGCGCGCCCTGGCGCCGCTCCGCCACACCGCGTACCGGCGGCTCTGGGCGGCCAATGTCGTCACCTCGCTCGGCCTGTGGCTCCAGAACACGGGCGCGGGTTGGCTCATGACCAGCCTCGCGCCGGTGCCGCTGATCGTGGCCCTGGTGCAGGTGGCGACGATCCTGCCAAGCTTCGCGCTGAGCCTGCCTGGGGGCGCCCTGGCCGACATCGTCGATCGAAGGCGCTTCCTGATCGGCACGCAGCTCTGGATGATGGCCTCGGCGGGGCTGCTCGCGGCGCTCACCCTGCTGCACCTGACCACCGCCTGGGGCCTGCTCGCGCTCACCTTCGCCATCGGGATCGGCGGCGCGCTGACCGCGCCGGCCTGGAGCGCGATCATCCCCGACCTCGTGCCGCGCGGCGACCTGGTGCAGGCCATCGCGCTGGGCGGGATCGGCTTCAACCTGGCCCGCGCGCTCGGGCCGGCGCTGGCGGGCGCCCTGGTGCTGCTCGGCGGCGCGGGGTTGGCCTTCGCGCTCTATGCAGGCTCGTTCATCGCGGTGATTTCGGCCTTGGTCGCGTGGCGCGGCCGGCGCCGGACGCACCGCACGGCACTCCCGCGCGAGCACCTGATCTCGGCCATGCGGGCCGGCACGCGGTTCGTGCGCAACACGCCGCTGATCCAGAACGCGATGCTGCGCTGCTTCGCCTTCGCCCTGCCCGCCTCGGCGCCTTGGGCGCTGCTCCCCCTGGTGGTGCGCGAGCAGCTCGGCCTTGGTGCCGGCATGTTCGGGCTGATCCTAGGGCTGATGGGCGCGGGCGGGGTGACGTCGGGGCTGCTCATGCCGCGGCTGGCGCGGCTGATGTCGCGCGGCGCGATGGTCTTCACCGCCACGCTCGCCTCCTGCGCGGGCATGGCGATGCTCGGCCTGGCCCGCCATTGGGGCGTGGCGGGGGCCGGGATGGCGCTGTTCGGCACCGGCTGGGTGGCGGCCTTCGCCATGACACAGGCGACGGCGCAGCTTGTCTGCCCGCCCTGGGTGCGGGCGCGGGCGCTGGGCATTTATCAGCTCTCGTTCAATGGCGCCCTGACACTGGGTTCGGTCGGCTGGGGCTGGCTCGGCGGACGGATCGGCATGTCCGCCGCCCTGCTCGCCGCCGCCGCGTTGGGCGCGGCGCTGGCCATTCCCCTGCGCGCCTTCGCGCTCGACACGCCCCCATCTTCCACGCCGCGCGAGGATGCCTGCGAGCCTGCCCCCGAAGCACCCGCCGCCGAGCTCGCGCCGGTGCTGGCGCGCGGGCGGGATCGGGTGCTGGAGACGCGGCAGTATCGGGTCGCGCCAGGCCAGCGCGATGCCTTCCTGATGCTGATGGCCGAGATCCGCCAGGTGCGCCGCCGCGCCGGCGCGGTCTCCTGGGACTTGTACGAGGATGTCGCCCACCCGGAGGGGTTCCTGGAGGCGTGGTCCATGGAAAACTGGACGGATCACCTGCGCGAGGAGGCCCGGATGTCACCAGGAGACCGCACCGTGCTGGCCAAGGCGGCCTCCTTCCAGACCGCCGGCCTGATCCCGGCCCGCTTCATCGCCGTCGACCCAGTCCGGATTCGAGGTCCGGCGCCGGCCGGCGCGCAATCGCGCGAGGCGCGCTGCCCCGCGCCCGATGCGATCCCATATGGCGCCAGCACGGAGCGGAGGACACCGTAATGCGGACGCACGAGACCAAGAACGATCTGAAGGCGAACGCTAAACAGGCCTCGATCGAACTGCTCAACGCCCGATTGGCGGACGCCATCGATCTGGCCCTGATCACCAAGCAGGCGCACTGGAACCTGAAGGGGCCGCGCTTCATCGCCATTCACGAGATGCTGGACATGTTCAGGGGCCAGATCGACGAATGGGTGGACACGATCGCCGAGCGCGTGGTCCAGCTCGGCGGGACCGCGATCGGGACATCGCAGGAGGTGGCGAAGCGGACCACCCTCGCGCCCTATTCCATCGACATCTACGCCATCGACGAGCACCTGCGCGCGCTCATCAACGCCTACGCGACGGTGGCGAACAACGTCCGCAAGGCGATCGACAGCTCGGACGAGGCGGGCGACCCCACCACGGCCGACATCTTTACCGAGGCTTCACGCGGCCTGGACAAGGCGCTTTGGTTCCTGGAGGCGCATGTGCAGGAGGCGCATTGAGCGACCCCTCTCAACTCCCTCTCCGACCCCCGGGGCGGAGAGGGAGTCGAGTCGCTTGCGCCAGTCGGTCCAGGCGTCAACCATGCGGGATGCCTCCGCTGCTTTCGCTCCGCCCAATAGGCGTTCTGCGCACGCCCTTCCGCACTCTCGCCGAGTGCCCGCGCAACGGGCACCAGCCGCGCCCGCCCCCGCCCTGCGAGGCGCGGCTCTTCCCCGAATTCGGCCCAGGGCTGGCCAGCCTGGAAGGGTTCAGCCACCTGATCGTGCTCTATTGGCTGGACCAGGCGGACGAGCCTTCGCTGACCGTGACTCCGCCTTTCGACCCCGCCCAGCGCGGCGTGTTCGCCACGCGCTCCCCGCGCCGGCCCAACCCGATCGGCCTCTCGGTCGCGGCGTTCGACGGCTTCGCCGATCCGTTCACCCTGCGGCTGCGCTATCTCGACTGCCTGGATGGCACCAAGCTGCTCGACATCAAGCCCTATTTACCCAGCACGGACAGCGTGCCCGACGCGCGCATGGGCTGGCTCGCGCCTCACAGGACAGGGTTCTGATCGAGACCACGCGCGAGCATCGCCAAGGTGTGATCCAGACCTGCTTCCAACCGCTCCATCATGAAGGCCCGATAGGGTGCGGGATCGCCGCCGAGCTGGAGCGCCTGCAAGCTATCGATATAGGCGGCGCGCTGCTCCGGTCCGACGACCACGGGTGGATACCCGCCCTTGAACAGCATTAGATTCATGATGGTCCTTGAGCGGCTTGCCGCCGATCGGCAGGCCCTTTTCGGGCACAATGGTAGTTTCGCTTCGCGTGAGCGTGTTCCCTTCGATGGCATTGGATGTGTACGTCAACTCGACACCGTACCAGGACGCCAGCGCGGCCAGGCTCTTGCCGGACAGCGGCCTCAACCGGTCCAGTTCAGCCTTTTTCGCCGCGATCCTGTCCTCGCCCGGTCCCATCCCCCTGCCCCGTTGACTCCCCTGCCGCCCTCCGCCACCCTCGCGCAGGGCTGATGTGCGACAGACGCATTTAAGCGAGGCGCCGGCAAGGGGGAGCGGATGGGAAATCCAGGCTGCGCGGGACGAATACCTTCGCATGGATGAGGCCGTCCCCCGCGCAGACGTTCCGCTGCTCAGCGTCCGCGGCGTGGTTGTCCGGTTCGGCGGCGTGGTCGCGCTGGCCGGCGTTTCCTTCGATGTCGGCCGAAAACAGATCTGCGGCCTGATCGGCCCCAACGGCTCGGGCAAGACGACGTGCTTCAACTGCATCAGCGCGATCTATCGCTACGCCGAGGGCGACATCCTGTTCGAGGGCAAGTCGATCCACAACACGCCGCGCTACCGCATGGCGCCCCTGGGCATCGGCCGCACCTTCCAGAACGTGGCGCTGTTCAGCCGGCTCACGGTGCGCGAGAACATCCTGGTCGGCGCCCACCACCTCGCCCGCTCGGGCTTCATCGCCAACGCCCTGCGTCTCCCCATCGTGCGCGGGGAGGAGGCGGCGGCCAGGGCCAAGCTGCGCGACGTGCTGCATCTGCTCGCGCTGAAGGAGGTGGCCGACCTGCCGGTGGGCGGCCTGCCGTTCGGCACGCAGAAGCGGGTGGAACTCGGCCGCGCGCTGATGGGCGAACCCAAGCTGCTGCTGCTCGACGAGCCCGCGGGCGGCCTCAACCACAGCGAGGTGGACGAGCTTTCGGCGCTGATCCAGCAAATCCGCGCGCATTACGGGATGTCGGTGCTGGTGGTCGAGCATCACATGAGCATGGTGATGAGCATTTCCGACAAGGTCATCGCCCTTGAGTTCGGCAAGAAGATCGCCGACGGCACGCCTGAGGAGGTGCGGCGCGAGCCCGAGGTGATCCGCGCCTACCTGGGCGAGAGCGAGGACGAGGCGAGGCAACATGCCGGCGCTGCTTGAGGCGCGCGGGCTGCACGCCGGGTACGGCCAGACCAAGGTTCTGCACGGCCTCGACTTCCAAGTGGAACAGGGGAGGACCACCACCCTGCTCGGCGCCAACGGCGCGGGGAAGACCACCACGTTGCGCGCGATCTGCGGACTGATCCGCCCGCTTGGCGAGGTGCGCCTGGGCGGCGAGCGCATCGACCGCCTCGCCGCGGAGGACATCGTCCGGCGCGGGGTTGGTCATGTGCCCGACGGGCGCGGCACCTTCCTGGAACTGACCGTCGAGGAGAACCTGCGCCTCGGCGCCTACACCCGGCGCGACAAGCAAGGCGTGGCGCGCGACTTCGAGCATGTGTTCGGCTACTTCCCGCGCCTCAAGGAGCGGCTGCGCCAGCAGGCGGGCACGCTCTCGGGCGGCGAGCAGCAGATGCTCGCGGTCGGACGCGCCATGATGCTGCGGCCGCGCCTGATGCTGCTCGACGAGCCGTCCTTCGGCCTCGCGCCGATGGTCGTCGAGGAGATGTTCGGCATCTTCGGCACGCTCAATCGGCGCGAACGCATGAGCATGCTGATCGTCGAGCAGAACGCCGCGCTGGCGCTCGCGCTCGCCGACCACGCCTACCTGATCGAGACCGGCTCGCTGGTGATGGCGGGCTCGGCGAACGAGGTCGGCGGCGACGAGAATATCCGCCGATCTTATCTCGGCTACTGAGGCAAGCGAGGCGCGGACATGGGTCTCTTCCTGCATCAGGTCCTCGCCGGCATTGCGACGGGCGGCATCTATGCCTGCATGGGCCTCGCGGTCGTCATGATCTACCAGGCGATCGACCATCTCAATTTCGCGCAAGGCGAGATGGCGATGTTCTCGACATTCGTGGCCTGGCAGCTCATCCAATGGGGCACGCCCTACTGGATTGCGTTCCTCGCGACCGTCGCGATCTCGTTCGCGGCCGGCGTCGCCATCGACCGCATCGTGTTCAAGCCGATCCACGGCGCGCCGGTGCTCAGCCACGTGGTGGTGTTCATCGCGATGCTGTCGATCTTCAACAGCGGCGCCGGCTACATCTGGGACTATCAGATCAAGACGTTTCCGAGCCCGTTCGGCAGCGGTGATCTCTTCGGCCAGAACCTGGTGAGCCGCCACGACGCTGGCATGATCGCCGTGACGCTGATGATGCTCATGGCGCTCTATTTCTTCTTCCGTCACACCCGCATCGGGCTGGCCATGCGGGCGGCCGCCGCGAGCCCCGACTCGGCGCGGCTCGCCGGCATCCGGGTCGGCTGGATGGTCGCGCTCGGCTGGGGCATGGCGGCTGCGATCGGCGCCGTTGCCGGCATGATGATCGCGCCGGTGGTCTTCCTCGAGCCGAACATGATGGTGAGCATCCTGCTCTACGGCTTCGCCGGCGCCGTGCTCGGCGGCCTCACCAGCCCGGGCGGCGCCGTGCTCGGCGGGTTTGCGGTCGGCGTCATCGAGAACCTTGCCGCGACCTACATCCCGGGCGCCGGCCGCGAGCTCAAGCTCACCATCGCGCTGTTCATCATCGTCGCGGTGCTCATCTTCAAGCCCGGTGGCCTTTTTGGCCGCCACGTGGTCAGCCGGGTGTAGCCATGCAGCACGCATCCGACATGTCGCGGCCCGCAAGCCTGAGCGAAGAGTCGCAACCGTCCGCGCCCGGCGCGCTCTCGTCGACGGCCTGGCGCGCGCTCCTGCTCGTCGGCGGCGTCGTGATCGCCGCCGCGCTGCCGTTCGTCGTGAAGAACTTTTTCATCTTCCAGGTCACGCTCGCCGTGATCTATGCCATCGCGATTCTCGGCCTCAACCTGCTCACCGGCGTCAACGGGCAGTTCTCGCTCGGGCACAGCGCGTTCTATGCGATCGGCGCCTACACGGCCGCGATCATGATGGATGGCGACATCTCCTATGTCTGGACGCTGCCGGCGGCCGGCTTCGTTTGCCTCGTCAGCGGCTTCCTGTTCGGCCTGCCGGCGCTGCGGCTCGAGGGCATCTATCTTGCGCTCGCGACCTTTGCGCTCGCGGTCGCAACCCCGCAGCTCCTCAAGGTGAACTTTCTCGAGGACTGGACCGGCGGCGTGCAGGGCATCGTCGTCACCAAGCCGGACGCGCCGTTCGGGCTGCCGCTCAACTCCGACCAGTGGCTCTATTTTCT
>DATFDN010000588.1:0-3298 GCA_035252035.1 Acetobacteraceae bacterium
GTTCTTCTCCAGGCCAAGGAATTGGTGCGGATCGACGCTGGCGCCGCTGATCGGGAAGCGGTCGCCCTCGCCGGGGGCGAGGTCGGCGAGCAGGTCCAAGACCTCGCCTTCCATCCGCTTCATCAGTTCCAGCGTGACATACAGGAAGTTGCCGGTGCCGCAGGCCGGGTCGAGCACGCGGACTTGGCACAAGCTCGCGTGGAATTCGCGCACCATCGCCGCGGCAGCCGCGCGGTCGGATTCCGCGCGCACCATCGCCGCCGCCTTCACCCCGTCCCAGTCGCGGCGCAGGGGTTCCATTACGGTGGGCAGCACCAGGCGTTCGACGAAGGCGCGCGGGGTGAAATGGGCGCCCAACTGGCCGCGCTCGCGCGCGCTCAGCGCGTTCTCAAGCAGGGTGCCGAAGATCGCCGGCTCGACGTTCGTCCAATCGTGACGGGATGCCTGGATCAGCAGGTCGAGCATGTCGGAGTCGATCTTGAGCGGGTCTTGCCCCGCGCGGAACAGGCCACCGTTGAACCGCCGCACCGTCGCGTGCAGCGTGGCGCAGTAGTCGCCCTTGTCCATGCTCTGCCAGAGGTCGAAGAGGTTGCGGACCAGGCTCTTCGGCAAATCGGCGCGGGATGCTTTCAGCAAATTGGTGAAGCTCTCGGAGGGCAGCAGCCCAACCGATTGGGCGAACATGCAGAAGATGCAGCGCATCAGGAAGGTGGCGACATCCGGGGGCGCGTGTCCCTTGCCTTCCAGCGCGGTGGCGAGCTTGGCGAGCAGGGCGGCGATGTCGCGCGTGACTTGCACCCGCTTGCGCGCGGGATCGAGGGTGTGCGGCTCCTCCCAGATCGCGCGCAGCGTCGCGCGGTGCGCGGGATCGCGCAGGTCTTCGAGGTAGAGGCGGAACCGTTCGCGGTCGGGGAACTGCGCGTAGTGCTTTCCGGTGCCCGAGAAATCCGCGTAGAGGTCGAAGCAGAATCCGACATCGCACACGATCAGGAAGGGCGGGTAGCCCTCCTCGGCCGGCAGGTCGCGGGCGTAGTTCTCGGCCTGCCCGCGCGCTTGCAGCATGTGCTTGGCCCAGCCGGGCGATCGGCGGATATTGGCGCGGCGCTGGGTTTCGCTTTCGCCGAACAGGCTGGGCTGGGCGTGCGTCGTTCCCTGCTTGGCTTCGAGGACGAAGCGGCCACGCCGGTAGAGATCGATGCGTCCTTTCGTACTGGTGCCGTCGGGGAAATGGTGGGTGACGACACGCTCGAACATGTACTCGCCAATGCCGCCCCTGGCGCCATCCGGCCGGGGCATGCCGAGCAGGTCGCACAGTTCGGACAGGAATGGCTGGCAATTGCTGCGTTCCGCCCCGCCACTGCCTTGCCAGCGGCGGATGAAGTCGTCTTCGGGCTGGCACACGCGGGCATGGGACATGCCCGGTGTTCTGAAGGTGGAATGATTAAGAGGTGGTTAATGGGGGTGCCGTGCGTATGCACTTTGCCCGACTATCGCATGATGGTCTCTGGAATCCCCCACCTCACCCCGGCCCTCTCCGCCCCGAGGGGCGGAGAGGGAGAGTCGGCGCTCTCAGTCCGGTCCCTTGGTGCAGTCCTGCATGTACGTGTTACGCGCGGCCCCTGACAGCTTGTTCGAGTCCGCGCCGCGCGCGCAGATGCCTTGCAGGTTCTCCGGGTTGATCTGGGCGCTCCGGCACGCGGCCAGGTAGTCCGTCATCGGTTGGCCGCTGAGCTGGCGGCGCGCGGCGCCGGCGTCGCAATCGCGCCCGGATGGTGATTGCTGCGCGTGGCTTGGGGTGATGGACAGGGCGAAGGGCGCGAGCGCGCACAGCGCCACGGCGAGATATCGCATGGACCGGTCCTCCCTTTGTTGTTCGGGCCGAGTATACCAATCACCGGCCGCGAGGGGAGGGGAGTCAGGGCTTCGTCGCCGCGAGCCAGCGGTTGTGGGGGAGCGGGCGCGCTTCCGGGACGATCAGCCGCCACCAGGCGTTGGGGATGATGGAACAGGCGTATCCTCGTTCCGAAAGAAAATTCATGCACTCGCCCTCAAGCGATGGCGAGTGGGTCTCGACCAGCACATCGACGTGACCCTTGGAGAGAAGCGTCTCGCCGCTTTGCAGGACGTGCATCTCCTGCCCATCGACATCGATCTTCAGGAAGCCGCGCCGCCCGGCGTCCAATCCGATCGCGTCGAGGGCGACGAACGGGGGATTGGGGTTGATGCTGACGGGGCGCTGATGGAGGGCGAGTCTGGGATCGTTCTCCCGTCCATTGAGGGCGAGGTTGGCGCGGAGCTGGGCGGTCTCGGCCGGGTCGGGCTCGAACGCGTGGACCGGATCGGCGCGGGACTTGAGCAGGAGGTAGAGAACCAGCTCGCCCGCGCCGGCGCCGACATCGACGGCCCACTGGCAGCGCGACGCGGCTTGCCGGATGAACGCGTGGGTTTCCGTCTCCCACAGGCCGAGATATTTCTGCATCGCTTGCGCGAGGTCGAGATCGAGCGTGATGCCTTTGAACAGGCCGACGGGCACGCGCGCGGGACGCTTCCCGCCTGGCACGACGGCGCGCTTGATCGCGGAGAGCGGGCGGAATTTCATGAGGTTGATGCTCGGAGGCGACATGCGCGCTCGGTCCCTTCTGGAATCGTCCCGTGCGTTCAAGAGGCGCACAGGCGAAGGCGCGCGTCCATGAGGCCCGGCGCGCTGTTCGGCGTCTTGTGGGGGGCGTGGGCGCTCTCCTGGTTCGCGGCCGCGCGCTGGGCCTCGGCGCCGGTGCAGCGTCCGGAGCGGGCGCGGGTGCGGCTCACGCACGGCTTGCTGGCGGTGGGGATCTTCTGCACGCTGCCGCAAGCCTCGGCGTGGCTGCGCGCGGGCCGGGTGTGGGACGTGGGGCGCGGGGGCGCGTACGCGCTGGCGGTGCTGACGATCCCTGGGTTCTTGTTGACCTGGTGGGCGCGCGTCCATCTCGGCCGGCTGTGGTCCGGCGCGGTGACGCTGAAGGAATCGCACCGCGTCATCGACACCGGCCCCTACGGCTGGGTGCGGCATCCGATCTACACCGGGCTGCTGGAAGCGGCGCTCGCCTCGGCCGTTGCGACTGGAACGATCATCTCCAGCGCCGGGTTCGCGCTGGCGGCGCTGGGGCTGTGGCTCAAGGCGCGGGTCGAGGAGCGGCTGCTGCGCGGCGCGCTCGCGCCCGGCGCGTACGCGGCCTATTGCCGGCGCGTTCCGATGCTGCTGCCGCGATGGCGGAGGGCGGAGGGCAGGTGACGGGCGCCGAGGAGATGCGCCCCGGCC
>DATFDN010000589.1:0-2586 GCA_035252035.1 Acetobacteraceae bacterium
CCAGCTCGGCGCCGGCGGCCGCAGCGCGGGGCCGGTCGCGCGGGCGCTGCCGGTCCACGGCCTGCAGAAGGCCGCCAAGCCGCTGTCGACCAGATTGACCGGGATGGCGGTCTGCATCCTGATGTACATCCTCGTGGTGACCTACGGGCAGCGGATCACGAGCGGCGTCGTCGAGGAGAAGTCAAGCCGCGTCGTCGAGATCCTGTTGTCCAGCATCCGCCCGACGCAGTTGTTGATCGGCAAGGTGCTGGGGATCGGCGCGACCGCGCTGGTGCAGATCGCGGCGCTGGTCGCGGCGTTCTTCATCGTCGCGTCAGCGACCGGCTCGGACATCCTGCACGGCGCGGCGGCCGGCGTGGTCGTGATCGGCGCGATCTGGATGGTCCTCGGCTACGCGCTGTACTGCACAATGTTCGCGGCCGCGGGATCGATGGTCAGCCGCGAGTCCGACGCCAACAACATCACGTTCCCGGTCATGATCCCGCTGCTGATCGCGTACATCCTCTCGTTCCAGGTGATCTTCAGCGCGTCCGGCGGCGGCCTCTACAAGGTGCTCGCGTACATCCCGCTGACGGCGCCGATCGCGTCGGTCGTCGAGTACGCGGTCGGCACGATCGGGATCGTGCAGGTGCTGATCGGATACGCGATCACCGTGGCGCTGCTAATCGTGCTGGCACGGATCGCGGCCAAGATCTACGAGAATTCGATCCTGCGCACCGGGGCGCGGATCACCCTGCGCGAGGCGCTCAAGGCAGTCTGAGCCCGACGGCGACGGCGAAGCTGCCCCACCACGACGAGGACGAGGACACGCGACGTGCTCGCCGCGGCCCATCGGATCGCCGCTCACGACGGCCTTGCCGAGGCGGCACCTGGAATCACTTCTCCTGATGCTCGACGCAGCCGGATGCTGATCACGCCGGCCGACCGCCACGGGCACTGATGAGGTTCCAATAGCAAGGGCGCAAGCAGACGCGGGCCGATCTCGCGTCGATTGCGCTTCTGGCGATAAGCACGTCGCTGATGACGACTGGGCCGGCACCTGCATTCGTGTTCGCGCGTGTATCCGGCACGGACGGTGTCCGCGTGGTCGCCTTTGTCCGGCAGCGGTCGCGGACTCCGGGCTGGGTCTGGTTGCGGCTGGCGGGACGGGTCCGGGGATCCGAGGGTTCGCGACGTTCGGTCATGCTCATATTGGGGCCTGTCAGTGCCGGGAGCTGTAGGCTTCCTCCAGCCGTAACGGAGAAGACGGAATGCACAGCCCGTGGGTTGGTGTCGATCTTGCCGCGGACCAGGTCGCCTGGGCCCGCCTTCTGCGGTCCGCGCATGAGGTATCGCATTCGGGGCGGGGGACGCCAGCGGTGCTGCGGGAGGTGATCGTGCGCTCGTGGGAGCGCTGTGTTGAGGCCGGTGTTGATCGCGAGCGGCCAGCTCCGCGCATGCTCGGCGAGGAAGAGGCGCGGCAGCGTTTGGGTGGCCATCCGCTGACAGTTGCCGTGCCGCTGGTGCGTGAGTTGCTCACCGAAATCGCCCGAGACGCCCGTCACCTTGCGGTGCTCGCCGATCGTCAAGGTCTGCTGCTTTGGGCGGAGGGGCATCCGAGCATGCTGGACGCCGCTGCGAAGCCGCACTTCCTACCCGGGTGCCGGTGTAGCGAGGAGGGCATGGGAACGAACGCGATCGGCACGGCGCTTGTTCTCGATCACGCGGTGCAGATCTTCTCGGCTGAGCACTTCAACCGCCTGCTCCACGGCTGGACCACTTCGGCCGCACCGATCCATGATCCCGAGACCGGGGAACTGCTCGGCGCGATCGGCCTGTCGGGCTCCTTCCGCCACGCCCACCCGCACACGCTGGCGTTGCTGATCGCCGCGGCGCGGCTGGCCGAGGCAGCCCTCGCCGAACATCAGGCCAGCGGTGATCACGCGCTGCAGGCTCGATACCTGGACTTGGTGGCGTTGTCGCGTCCAGGGCGGAGTGCGCTGGTGAGAGGCGGTCGGGTACTGGCCGCCACACCGGCTGACTGGCTGGGGGAGCGGCTCGAACTCCCAGGGGGAACTGCCGAGGTCAGTCTGAACGGCGGTCTACGGTTGGCGATTGAGCCGCTGACATCAGATGCCAGCATCGTTTGGGACGCCGGCGCCCAGAGCGGGCCTCCACGACCGCGTCTTGACTTGAGGGCGCTTGGCCGCGATCACGCCGAGGTCGAGCTTCTGGGTCGCCGCGTGGTGCTCAGCGGGCGTCAAAGCGAGCTGGTGGTGCTTCTCGCGCTGCATCCCAGCGGAATGAGCGGCGAGGAGCTCACCCGCGTCCTGTATGGCGTGGGAGGCAGCGAGGTCACGGTGCGCGCGGAGATGGCGCGTCTGCGTCGGCGGCTCGGGCCACTGGTCGCCTCGCAGCCCTACCGTCTAGTCGCCGACGTGCGCGCCGATTTCCTCGAGGTCGATTGGATGGCTCGCCGTGGCGCGCTGGCAGCAGCGCGGGATGCCTATGTTGGACCGCTGCTGCCGATCTCCGAGGTGCCTGCCATCGCGGCGGCGCGAGCGCGGCTCGAGCGCGCCTGCCGGCGCCGCCCGTGGCGCCGTGACG
>DATFDN010000590.1:0-8836 GCA_035252035.1 Acetobacteraceae bacterium
CGGATCGTGGCGATCGAAGCCAAGGGCAACCAGTTGGCCGGGAATCCCGATACGAATTACAAACGGGCGTTGTTCGAACTGCTGTCCGAGGCGTTCGCGCGAGAGCAGCGGACACCGGCAGGAACCTTGCAGTTGGTTCAGACGAATGGGGTGACGGTCGAGTGCCGGATGATGCTGATCGATTCGTGGCGAGCCGAGCTGCCGGGGCTTTTGACAGCGTAGCACCTAGCTCCGCCCCAACACCGCCCGCACGTCCTCCAACGCCCCCGCGTCCTCGATCGTCGCCGGCACCGTCACCGCCTCGCCATCGGCGATCCGCCGGATGGTGGCGCGCAGGATCTTGCCCGAGCGGGTCTTGGGCAGCCGGGGCACCACGCGCGCCTCCTTGAAGGCGGCGACGGGGCCGATGCGCTCGCGCACGGATGCCACCAGCTCCGCCGCGATCTCCGCCTCCGGCCGGTTCACGCCGGCCTTCAGCACCACGAGTCCGACCGGCACCTGGCCCTTCAGCGCGTCGCGCGCGCCGATCACCGCGCATTCGGCCACGCTGGGGTGGGCGGCCAGCACCTCCTCGATCGCGCCGGTGGAGAGGCGATGGCCGGCGGTGTTGATGATGTCGTCGGTGCGGCCCATCACCCACACGTCGCCCTCCTCGTCGATCACCCCGGCGTCGCCCGAGCGGTACCAGCCGGGAAAGTCGGACAGGTACGCGCGCCGGTAGCCCTCGTCGTCGCCCCAGAGCGTCGGCGCGCAGCCCGGCGGAAGGGGAAGCCGGACGCAGAGGTTGCCGGTCTGCCCGCGCGCGAGCGCGTGGCCTTCGTCGTCGAGGGCGCGCAGGTCGTAGCCGGGGCTGGGCCGCCCGCCCGAGCCGGGCTGGAACGGGAACAGGCCGAGGTCGCGGAAGCCAGCGGTGATCGCCCAGCCGGTCTCGGTCTGCCACCAGTGATCGACGACGGGGATGCGCAGGCGCTCCGTCGCCCATGCGGCGGTCGGCGGGTCGCACCGCTCGCCAGCGAGATAGAGCGCCTCCAGCCGGCTCAGGTCGTGCTGCGCCATCTGCCGGCCGTCCGGGTCTTGCTGCTTGATGGCGCGGATCGCGGTGGGCGCCGTGAACAGCACCTTCACCCCATGGCGGGCGCAAATGCGCCAGTAGGCGCCCGCGTCGGGCGTGCCGACCGGCTTGCCCTCGTAGAGGATGCTGGTGCAGCCGCGCAACAGCGGGGCGTACACGATGTAGCTGTGCCCCACCACCCAGCCGACATCGGAGGCCGCCCAGTACGTGTCGCCCGCGTCCACGCCGTAGATCATCCGCATGGAGTTCCACAGCGCGACGGCGTGCCCGCCATTGTCGCGCACCACCCCCTTGGGGCGCCCGGTCGTGCCCGACGTGTAGAGAATGTAGAGAGGGTCGGTGGCCGCGACCGGCACCGGATCGCGCGGGCTTGCTCGCGCCTCCGCTTCGGCCAAGTCCTCGTCCCGTCCCGCGGTCAGCGCCGTGTACAGCGCGGGGCGCTGGAGGATCAGACAGTGGCCGGGCTTGTGCGGCGATGCCGCGATGGCGGCGTCGAGCAGGGGCTTGTAGGCGACGATCCGCCCCGGTTCGAGCCCGCACGAGGCCGAGACGACGAGCTTGGGCTTGGCGTCGGCGATGCGCGCGGCAAGCTCCGCGGCCGCGAAGCCCCCGAACACCACGGAATGGATCGCGCCCAGCCGCGCGCAGGCGAGCATGGCGATCACTGCCTCGGGCACCATCGGCATGTAGATCACGACCCGATCGCCCGGCCCGACCCCGCGCGCGGCCAGCGCGCCGGCGAAGCGGGCGACTCGATCGGTCAGCGCGCGGTAGGTGAAGCGCTCGATGCGCTTCTCCATCGCGCTCTCCCAGATCAACGCCATCTGCTCGCCTCGCCCGGCCGCGACATGGCGATCGAGGCAGTTGAAGGCGGTGTTGAGCCGGGCGCCGGGGAACCAGCGCCCATAGGGGCCGGAATGGGGATCAAACACCCGGTCCCAGCGCCGGTCCCACGCGATCCCCTCGGCGATCCCCGCCCACCAGCCTTCGGGATCGCGCCGCCATGCCTGGTACGCAGCGTCATAGCCGGTCGCTCGTGCGGGTTCGGTCATGGATGCCCTCTCTCCTGGCGCGCGGAGGAGCATCGCGCCGAACCCGCCCGCCCGGCAATCCGGAGTAGGCGAGGGCGGTTGGTTAACTTTTGTCTTGGAAAATGAAAACGCCGGCCGGGATGGTCCCGGCCGGCGTTTCGGAGGAGCATCACGATGCCGAACCATCGCGACCTCCTGTCGGGCCACACGCGCCGATCGTTCCGCGCCCGGCTATGCAAATATCCGTAACACTCCCCGCCCCATATCGGTCATACTCCGCTGGTTCATTCGACGTACTCAAATCGCGGAGCACGGGCATGAGCTTGCAAGATTTCCGCCGCATCGCCCTGGCCCATGACTTGCTCGTTCGAGACCCCCACACGCGCCCGAGCGCGCCGGAGTGGACCGGGACCGAGAGAGAGGCGGGGGAGGCAGCGCAGGAGCGCATCCCGGCCGCGACAACCCCGCGGGAAGGCAACGGTTGACGCGGCCCCAGGGAGGACCGACCTCTCAGCCCTGAGCGGCTTGCCTGGCCCGGCCCGCCATGGCATGGCGCCTGCGCCATGCGGCTGCCCGCCGCCTCGCCTGCCCTCCTGCCTGAAAGCGGTTGAGCCTTCATGGACGCTGTAACGACTCCCGACGGCCCGGCACTCGGCCTCGGCTTCACCTTCGCCGATCTGGCGGCCCGCGACGGCCTGATCCGCCTCGACCGCGTGTTCCTGGACCGGCTCGCCACCGAGGACACGGCCTTGCACGCAAGACTGCTGGCCGCGCGCGCCGCTCCGGACTCGCTCTCCGTCAAGGAGGAGGCCGAACTCGTCGTCGCCCTCGGCCCCGCGCTGGATCGCTGCCTGGCTGCCCTGTTCGGGATCGAGGCGGAGGTCGAATCGCTGAACCGCGCCACGCTCGCCCTCGACCCGATTCACGCCTGCAAGCGGCTTTTCGTTCAAAGACAAGCCGTTAAGAAATACCCCGACCCGTCCGGCTTCGACGGCCCCGCGCTGCGCGCCGACCTGGAGGCCCGCTTCGGCGAGGCGCTGACCGAGCAGAGCTTCGCCCGCCATGTGGCGCACCTGGAGAAGTCGGCCGACGCCGATTCCCTCGACATCGCCGCGCGCTACGCCGCCTGGGCGACGCTGACCGAGGCCGGGCGGGCCGCGCATCCGTCCAACACGCTGTTCCGCGTGCCTCACAAGATCGACCCGATGCACCTGGTTCCGGTCGAAACGATCGAGCGCGACGGCGTGACCATGCTACGCCTGCCGGAGCACGACTGGCGGCACCGCGACGGGTTCGCGCTGACCGATGCGGGCATGGGGCCGCAGCAGGCGCTCGACCAGATGAACTACTGCATCTGGTGCCACACCCAGGGCAAGGATTCGTGCAGCAAGGGGCTCAAGGACCGCAAGACCGGCGCCTACCAGAAGTCCCCGTTCGGCGTGCCGCTGCTCGGCTGTCCGCTCGACGAGAAGATCAGCGAGATGCACACGCTGCGCGCGCAAGGCAGCGTACTCGGCGCCTTCGCCGCCATCGCAGTGGACAACCCGATGATGGCGGCCACCGGTCATCGCATCTGCAACGACTGCATGAAGGCGTGCATCTACCAGAAGCAAGACCCGGTTGACATCCCGCAGGCCGAGACCTCGATCCTGAGGGACGTGCTGGCGCTCCCGTGGGGGCTGGAGATCTACAGCCTGCTCACGCGCTGGAACCCGCTCGACATCCGCCGCCCGCTGCCGCGCCCCGAGAGCGGGCGCAAGGTGCTGATCGTCGGGCTTGGGCCAGCAGGCTTCACCCTGGCGCACCATCTGCTGAACGACGGCCACGCGGTCGCCGCCATCGACGGGCTGAAGATCGAACCCCTCGGCTTCGATCCAACCCGGCCGGTGCGCGACGTGGAGACCCTGTACGAGAACCTCGACGACCGCGTGATGGCGGGCTTCGGCGGGGTCGCCGAGTACGGCATCACCGTGCGCTGGAACAAGAATTTCCTGAAACTGATCCGTGTCCTGCTGGAGCGGCGGGCGGGCTTCGCGCATTTCGGCGGCGTGCGCTTCGGCGGCGGCGGCACGCTCTCGATCGACGGCGCCTGGGCGATGGGATTCGACCACGTCGCGCTGTGCATGGGCGCCGGCCGGCCGACCGTGCTCGACATCCCGAACGGCCTGGCGCGCGGCGTGCGCCAGGCGTCGGACTTCCTGATGGCGTTGCAGCTCACCGGCGCGGCCAAGATGTCCTCGATCGCCAACTTGCAGCTCCGCCTGCCCGTCGTGGTGATCGGCGGCGGGCTCACCGCGATCGACACGGCGACCGAGAGCCTCGCCTACTATGTCCGCCAGGTCGAGAAGTTCGCGCTGCGCTACCGCACCCTTGTCGCGGAGCGTGGCCAGGCCGCCGTGCGCGCGCCCTGGACCGCCGAGGAGGCGGAAATCGCGGACGAGTTCCTGTCCCACGAGGCCGCGATCCGCGCCGAGCGCGAAGTGGCCGCGCGCGAGAGCCGCGCGCCCGATCTCGCGCAGCTGCTCGATTCCTGGGGCGGCGCCACCATCGCCTATCGCCGTCGCCTGATCGACAGCCCATCCTACACGCTGAACCACGAGGAAGTGGCCAAGGCGCTGGAAGAGGCCGTGCGCTTCGCCGAGGGCCTGACCCCGCGCGCGGTCGAGGTGGACCGCTTCGGCCACGCCGCCGCGCTGCGCCTCGCGCGCGCCGACGGCGCGGAGGTCACACTGCCCGCCCGCGCCATCCTGGTCGCGGCCGGCACGCAACCCAACACGGTGCTGGCGCGCGAGGACGGGCGGATCGCGCTCGATGGGAAATACTTCCAGGCGCTCGACGAAACCGGCGCCCCGGTCTCTCCAGCCCGCGCCTTCCCCAAGCCCGAGACGCCGCATGTCCTGATGCACCGGGCGCCGGACGGCCGCTTCATCAGCTTCTTCGGCGACTTGCACCCCAGCTTCTTCGGCAACGTCGTCAAGGCGATGGGTGGCGCTAAGCGTGGTTATCCGATCGTCACCCGCGCGTTGGCCGCGCGTCCCGCGACCGCCGTCTCCGGCGCGGCGCTGATCGCGCGCTGCCGCGACGAGCTGCGCGCCAGCGTCCACGCGGTGAACCGCCTCACGCCGACCATCGTGGAGGTGGTGATCCGCGCCCCCGCCGCCGCGCGCGCCTTCCGCCCCGGCCAGTTCTACCGCTTGCAGAATTTCGAGACGCTGGCGCCCCGCCTGGAGGAGCCGGCGGGCGCGACCGTGCTGGGGATGGAGGGGCTGGCGATGACCGGCGCCTGGACCGATCCCGAAGCGGGGCTCGTCTCGGTGATCGTGCTGGAGATGGGCGGCAGCTCCGACCTTTGCGCGGCGTTGCGTCCTGGCGAGCCCGTGGTGTTGATGGGGCCGACCGGCACGCCGACCGAGATCATGGCGGGCAGGACCGTCGCCCTCGTGGGCGGGGGCCTCGGCAACGCCGTGCTGTTCTCCATCGGCGCGGCGCTGCGCGCGTCCGGCTCGCGCGTCCTCTATTTCGCGGGCTACAAGCGGATGGAGGACCGCTACAAGGTCGGGGACATCGAGCGCGCGGCCGATGCCGTCGTGTGGTGCTGCGACCAGGGGCCAGGCTTCGCGCCCAACCCGGCGCGTCCCCAGGACCGCGCTTTCGTCGGCAACATCGTCCAGGCGATGGCCGCGTACGGCGCCGGCCGGCTGGGCGAGCCGGCGATCCCGCTGCGGGACGTGGACCACATGATCGTGATTGGCTCGGACGGCATGATGCGGGCGGTGGGCGCGGCGCGGCATGGCGTGCTGGCGCCCTATCTCGACCCGGCGCACAGCGCGGTGGGTTCGATCAACAGCCCGATGCAGTGCATGATGAAGGAGGTTTGCGCGCAATGCCTCCAGCCGCACGTCGATCCGGTGACGGGCGAGAGGAGCGTGGTGTTCTCCTGCTTCAACCAGGATCAGGTGCTGGACCGGGTGGACTTCCCCGCCTTGCACGAGCGCCTGACGCAGAACGGCGCGCAGGAGAAGCTGACCGCGCAATGGATCGACCGCGCGCTGCGCCGGCTGGAGGCGCGTCCGGCGGTGGCGGCGGAGTAGGGTCAGCGCCGGGCTGGAAGCTGTGCGCGAGGGCTGCTTGGGCCAGTGGTCGGCGATGCCGCCACGGTTTACCTGGCGTTGGCCGGCACTCGCGTTGGGACAACCTTGGTATCCGGCGCCGGCCCATAGCGCTTCGCCGCTCTGCCCTAGGATTGGTTCTGCCGGAACTTAAGGCAGCTCCTTCGTCACGCGGCCACGGGCGCCTCCGTGGGTGAGGCCCACAGCGATGCCAGGAGTGAAGCCGCGTCAGCCCTCAGGTACGAAAAGGTAATCTACCGCCGTGATTAGGATCAACCACTCACATATGCAGGGATGGCAATAGGAGACCTGCCATCATCCGTGTTCACAAAGAAGCGCCCGCCCTCGCCGCCAGGGTTTTGCCAGACTGCTCCTGCGCCAGCCGCCAGAGCGTGTCCGCCGCCATATCGATCTCGTCGGTCCAGACCACATCCGACCCGTATTCCCCTCTGCGAACCTGCCGGAATAGAGCCGAGTCTTCTCGTAGCGGCGCATAGATGCGGAAGGCTCCGATCGGCTCGGATACATCGACCACGCTCTCGCCTCCCTGCTCCCAGCGCACGCGCAAGGTCAAAGGCTTCTCGCCCGGCGCCACATCAGCAATTCGGGGCAAGGTCTCCGCCATGTTCGGTCCTCCTCATCCGCGCTCGTTCAGCTCGGCCCACTTCTGAGCCAGCATGGCCTTGTGCTCCGATGCCCAGGCCAGTGCTGAACGTATCTGAGCCGGGCGCGCTTCGCCGGCAATCACCGCGAGATCGGCAATCCGAACCAGAACCTGGAAATCCGGTATTAGGTAGCACCCGCCACCACGACATGCCTTCGTACTAGGGCGTGTTTACCTACCATATCTGGCATGGAGCACGCACCCGTAATCGCGGGCCTCCTCGCCAAGCGCGAGGAGATCGCGAAGCAGATCGCCGAATTGGAGCGGCAGATCCGCAGGCACAAGGCCGAGATCGCGCAGATCGACGCCACGATCGGCCTGCTCGCGCCGGATGTGAAGCAAGCGAAACGGGAGGCGACGCGGTTCGCCCGCTCGGCGCACTTCGTCACCGGGGAGCTGTCGCGTCGGGTTCAGACCGCGTTGCGCGAGGCGGAGGGGCGCGCGATCACGGCGGACGAGATCGCGGCTCAAGCGATGCGGGAGAAGGGGTTGGACATGGGGGACGGGGAGCTGCGGGCGGACATCACGCGGCGGTTCTTGTGGACGCTGAACCGGTTGCTACAGCGGGGAGCGGTGACGAAGGAGGGGTGGGGGGCGGCGGCGCGGTGGGGGCGACCGGTGGCTTGAAAAGGTTACGGGAATCCCGAAATCCCTCTTTCCTATTGAGGGTGACGCTAATTCACATGCGCAAGGTTCGGCTCATAATAGTTCTTTCACTGGCACACTTTCTTGGCGTGCCAGTGAAAGTCAGAGATGCTTGGTACTGTGGTAGGGAGTTTGGTGCCTCCGACTAGAGGTTATCCTTCAACCAAGTCTGGCAGTTTCCGCTGAAACCATACCAGGCACCATTCGCGCCACTGCCGGACTCCGTTTTCCCATACCTCATAACTATGAGCTTATCATCGCTCCGAACATGGTAGCGGAGGATGTCGCGTATCTCGCTGGCTTTATAGTCTGACTTGACCAGCCAGGTAGAGTCTAAGCAGTGCCATCATGAGCCCAATCTCTTGATCGCGGAGATTAGGTCTTCGTAATTCTCGCCTTCGTGGAGATCGTATCCAACTACAAAGATGGACATTTTTGCTCACCTTAGAGAACAGGGGAGCCACGAAACGCTTGACTGTGGGCAGTTCTCTCCCTAAACGGAGGCGCACACTGCCGATCCGCTCGTGGCTCCCCCAGAGCCAGCGGATGCCTACGAAGGGGGCCCGGCCAGGCCCCCTTTTTCGTAGCAGTCAGGTTCGACCTGTAGCGCACGCGGTGGATATAACGCAAGGCGAATCAGACGGAACCGAACGAATTTCGAGGCTGGCTCGAAAACATCGTCCCAGTCTACACTTTTTGAACGGTTGGTGGTGTTCGGCTAGTGCCGACTGGCCCGCTGCCAATACCCGCACCAATCGACGCTTGGACGGTACGCCATCGCCAGCCCCACGACGGCCTGCGCCTGGCGCCCGTTGTCCAGCCGCCGATGGTCCTCCCGCCAGGCGCTCTCCTGGGCGTAGCGCACCAGGTACGGCCCGGCGACGTGGTGGTGGTGCCCGATCTCGGCCCGGCGCATCCGCGAGAAGAACTCCTCCGCCCCGTTCGTGTGGACCCGGCCGTGGCTGTACGCCTGCCCGTGGTCGATCCGGCTGAGCGGGAACCGCGCGTGCAGGTCGTTCCACGACTTCGATTCGTCGGCCACCAGCTCGGTGCCCTTGGCGACGCGGGTAGCGATGAAGCCGAGCGCGGCGGACTCTGATTTGAACACGGCCGGCAGCGTGCGGCCCTCACGCTCCCGCACGACCACGACCGCTTGCCGGTCTGATTGCGCGCTAGCCGCAAGTCCCGGCGGTTCTCCTTGTGGTTCGCCGGCTTGACGTAGCCGCCGAAATACCCGCCGTCGATCTCGGCGGTCCTGCCCACGCCGCCAATGGGCTTGCCCTTCATCTCCGATGCCATCGCCTCGCGCAGCTTG
>DATFDN010000591.1:0-3224 GCA_035252035.1 Acetobacteraceae bacterium
TGCTGCTGAAGCCGGCGGTCGGCGCGAACATCGCGCGCGCCTGGTACGATCAGCAGGGCGTCGATGCGATCTTCGACATCCCGCAATCCGCGGTCTCGCTGGCGGTGGGCGCCATCGCGAAGGAGAAGGACAAGCTGGTGACCTTCACCAGCGCCGGCGTCGCGGATCTCAGCGGGAAATCCTGCACGCCGAACCAGCTCCATTGAACCTTCGATCTCTGGGCCAACGCGAACGGCACCGTCCGGGGATTGATGGGCGAGGGCGCGGACACCTGGTACTTCATCCTGCCCGACTACATATCCGGCCACGCCATGGTGGACGACGCCGTGGCCGCCCTGAAGAAACTGGGCGGGCGCGAGGTGGGCCAAACGAGCTATCCATTCCCTGGCACGACCGACTTCTCCTCCCAACTTCTCAAGGCGAAATCGAGCGGCGCGAAGGTGATCTGCCTCGCCAACGCCGGCGACGACACGGCGAACTGCCTCAAGCAGGCGAACGAGTTCGGCATCCCGCAATCGGGCGTCAAGCTCGCGGGACTCGTGATGCAGGACTACATCATCAAGGCGGTGGGGCTGCCATTGGCGCAAGCCCTGGTCTGCACGATGCCGTGGGTGTGGAACATGAACGACGCCGCGCGCGCGTTCGCCGATCGGTTCCAGCCGCTCTACCACGGGATGAAGCCGAACTTCTACCACGCCGGCATTTACTCGGCGGTGACGCACTACCTGAAGGCGTGCGCCATGCTGGGCGTGGACAAGGCGAAGGCGAGCGGGCGGGCGGTCGCGGACCAGATGAAGGCGTTTCCGGTCGATGACCCGTACTACCAAGGCAGGGTCCGCGCCGATGGCAAGTTCGTCCACAACATGTATGTCTGGCAGACGAAGACCCCCCAGGAGTCGCAGGGTCCGTGGGACTTCTTCAAGTTGATCGACACGATCCCGCCCGACCGCGCCTTCAAGCCGCTAGCCGAGAGCGGCTGCCCGCTCGTCAAGGCATGATCGCGGGGACGCGGCATCACCGTCCTTCGGCGCCCCTTGCCGTGCCGCGACGCTTGGTTTCACGCGCAGCGAGGCGGAGAGTGGCTGGGGGTGGCATGGCGGCGAAGTGGCCGAGGCCACGCTCCACGCGCTCGCCAACGCCTTGCGCCCCGGCCCGAATCTCGCCCTTCGTACTCGCAAGCGGAAATGTGATGCCGCCACGGTAAATTCTTATGGCGGGTTCACTATGACGCGATAGGCTATGCGGAAACGGCGCGTGGACAGAATCGGTTAGGGTTGGGTTAATCTTGCCATTGTATGCATAGCGTGGTGTATGCATGGCGTGGCAATTGAGAGTGTTTTTCAAGCGGTTGTGTTCGATCGCTTACTCGAACCTGTCACGTAGCCGGACAACATGCTTGGGATAGAGCATTAAGGAGCAAGCATGGCCGTCAAAGCATCTCTCGCCGCCGCCCCGGTTGTCGCGGTGGCCGGGCTGCTGGTCGCGATCTACGTCGCTTACCCGTGCTTGACGCTCTATCGGCTAGACTGCGCGGTGGCGCGTCGCGATGCGGCCGCGCTCCGCCGCTTGGTGGACTGGCCAAAGGTACGGCACGGGATCGAGGCCGATCTGGCCGGCCCGCGCGACGAATTGGCGCCCTTCGGGGCTTCGTTCCTGCGCCGGGTCGCGGTCAAGTCGGCCGTGACCCCGGAGTCGGTGCTGACGGCGCTCAATGCGAAGCCAGAGGGGGCGAGGCCAGAGGGAGCGAAGCCGGAGCGGGCCGAGTCCCAAGGGCTATCCGGCCGGCTGCGCGGCGCCTGGCTGAACGGGCCGGCCCAGCTCGTCCTGGATTTCGGCACGATCCGCCTGCGAATGGAGTTGCGCCGGGGAAGCTGGGAAGTCACTAGGGCTTGGCTGCCCCCCGACATCCTGGCGAAGGCGCGCGCCGAGGCGGGGGAGACTCAGCTTTCGAGCTCGGTATCCCAATAGAGGAAGTCGCGCCAGCTTTGATGCAGGTAGTTGGGCGGGAAGGCTCGTCCCCGATCCTGTAGCTCCCAATTCGTCGGCTGGCGCGGCCGAGAGCGCGGGCTCATCGCACATTCGCTTGGCAGGCGGGAGCCCTTGCGAAGATTGCACCCGGCGCAGGCGGTGACGACGTTCTCCCAGGTGGTCCGCCCGCCCCGGCTGCGCGGCACGACATGGTCAAAGGTCAGCTCCTGCGTCGGAAACCGGCTCGCGCAATACTGGCAGGCGAAGCCGTCGCGCAGGAAGACATTGAACCGGGTGAAGGCCGGGCGGCGCGAGGACGGGATATAGTCCTTGAGCGCGATCACGCTCGGCAGGCGCATGGTCAGACTGGGCGAGCGCACTTCCCGTTCGTACTCGCTCAGCACGGAGACGCGATCGAGGAACACCGCCTTGATCGCGTCCTGCCAGGACCAGAGCGAAAGCGGGAAATAGGACAGCGGGCGGAAGTCCGCGTTCAGAACCAGCGCCGGGAAGTGCTGTCCGCCATCAGGCACGTATCGCTCCTTCCTGTCCGGAGCGAAAGATGCATTGGGCTCGGCTGCCCGAATCGCCGCATCTTGTGCGCCGCCGAAATCGTATTCGCTTATGGCAAGCGAGGCCGGGACCGGCAAGCCGTCCGCCTCGCCCATCGCAAATCTATCAAACGCCCGCTCTTTGAAAACCCCGCTGCCTGGCTGGGCGCGTGCGAAATCACTTGAGATGCGGCCGCGTTCTGGTTACAGCGACATTGCTCACTTTCAATTTATATCCTATCTGCAACACTCACTTGCTGTTGCGGACATCACGGAGAGGCACAGGATGCCGTCGGACGTGCTCGAAGCGGACGAAGTGGCGCAAGACGCGCCGGCGCGCGAGCCCTGGCATGGGCTGCTCGACTACTACGGCTACCACGCGCCCTCCGGGGCCTGGTATTTCGTCGGATGGATCGAGCAGCGCCATGTCGCCCCCGGCAAGCCGACGACGGCCGAGTTGCGGGTCGATTTCGAGAACGGGACGCTCTCCGGGCCGGGAATCGTCACGTATTTCTACCGCCCCGATCTCGGCGAGCGCGGCAGCGGCGTGGTGGTACACTTCCCCTCGTCCGGACGGGGCATGGGGCGGCCTGCCTGGATGAACCTATTGAGCGACGGCCGGAGCGCCGGGCTGACCGTGCCGACGGGATGCCAGCATCTGCGCGGCACCGATCTCGGCGCTCGGCTCTTCGCCGAGCTGAGCAA
>DATFDN010000592.1:0-3329 GCA_035252035.1 Acetobacteraceae bacterium
CAAACTGCTGGCGAAGATGCGACGAAATCCGGCACTCGCCGCGCTCGCCCGCTGGCTTGGGGACTTGTCTTCGCAATGACAAACCCCGGCCTCCTCGCCGCCAACGTCATGCACTTCGCGCGCCTGCTGCGCCGCGCCGGCCTGCCAGTCGGCCCCTCCGAGGCTCGCTCCGCGCTGCGCGCGCTCACGTTTGTCGATATCGGCAGCCGCGCCGAGGTGCGCACCGCGTTGCGCGCCGCCATGACGCGTCGCCACGAGCACCAGGAGGTGTTCGACGCCACCTTCGATTTGTTCTGGCGCAATCCGGAAGCTGCGCAACATGCCGCCGCGATGGCGATGCTCGCGCCGAAGGCGGAGCTGTCCCGCGACAAGCCGCCGCCCGCGTCGCGCCGCGTGGCCGAAGCCTTCCAGCCGCCCCGCGAGCGCCCGCTGCGTCCGGACGAGGCCCCGCCGCAAATCGATGTCGCGCTGACCGCGAGCGAGCAGGAGCGGCTGCAAGCCATGGATTTCGAGGCGATGAGCGCCGAGGAGATCGCGGCGGCCAAGCGCGAGATCCGGCGCCTCGCCCTGCCGCTCCAGCATCAGCCGACGCGGCGGCTCCGTCCCGACCCGCTCGGCCCCAGCGTGGATCTCCGCCGCACCATCCGCGCCAGCCTCCGCCAGGGGGGCGAGATCTTCGGCATCGCCCGCTCCCGCCGCGTGACGCGTCCGCCGCCTCTGGTCGTTCTTTGCGACATCTCCGGATCAATGGCGCGCTACGCGCAGATCTTGTTGCATTTTCTGCACGCGGTGACAAACGACCGGGACCGGGTCCACGTCTTCCTGTTCGGAACGCGACTGACCAACATCACCCGCCAGCTCCGCCACCGCGATCCCGAGGTCGCGTTCCAGATGGTCGGGCACATCGTCCCCGACTGGTCGGGCGGCACGCGGATCGGCGAGGCGGTCGCGGAGTTCAACCGGCACTGGGCGCGTCGCGTGCTGGGGCAGGGCGCGATCGTCCTGCTGATCACCGACGGGCTCGATCGCCCGCGCGAGCAGGACGCGGGACGGGGCCTGGCCGAGAGCATGGACCGGCTGCACCGCTCCTGCCGGCGCCTGATCTGGCTCAATCCACTGTTGCGCTGGGAGGGGTTCGAACCAAAATCCCAGGGCATCCGGGCGATGTTGCCGCATGTGGACGAGTTCCGGTCGGTGCATAACCTGGCCAGCCTGCGCGCGCTGGTCGATCTGCTCTCCCGCCCCGAGCCGAGCCGGCCCGTGATCGAAAGGATGGCGTCATGAATGCTTTAACTTCAATGGGCGAAGCCGAGGACGTGCTCGGCCAGGCCGCGCGGTGGCGCGCGGGGGGCGAGGAGGTCGCGCTCGCCACCGTCACCGAGACCTGGGGCAGCTCGCCCCGACCGGCGGGCAGCCAGATGGCGGTGACGAAATCGGGCAAGATGGCCGGCTCGGTCTCGGGCGGCTGCATCGAGGGCGCCGTGGCCGACGCGGCCATGCGGACGATCGAGACGGGGGGGCCGCAGCTTCTCGATTTCGGCGTCACGAATGAACGCGCCTGGGAGGTGGGGCTGGCCTGTGGGGGCAAGGTGAAGGTGTTCGTGGAGAAGCACCTGTGACGCCCGAGATCCTCGCCGCGCTGGCCGAGGCGCGGCGGGAGAAGCGCCCTGTCGTCCTCGCCACGCGCCTCTCCGACGGGGCGCAGCACCTGCTGCCCGGCCCGAGCGCGGGCGCCGCGCTGAACGAGGCCGCTGCGGCGGCCTTGCGCGACGATCAGAGCCGCACCGTCCAGGCGGACGGCGCCGCGTGGTTCTTGCAGGCGCACAACCCGCCCTTGCGCCTGATCGTGGTGGGCGCGGTGCATATCGCCCAGGCGCTGGTCCCCTTCGCGAGCGGCGTCGGCTTCGCCGTCACCGTGATCGATCCCCGCCGGGCCTTCGCCTCCGACGAACGCTTCCCGGATGTCGCGATCCGCACCGACTGGCCCGATGAGGCGCTGGACGCGCTGCGCCCGGACGCCCGCACCGCGATCGTCACGCTGACGCACGATCCGAAGCTCGACGACCCGGCGCTCGACCGGGCGCTGCGCTCGGAGGCGTTCTACATCGGCGCGCTCGGCTCGCGGCGCACCCACGCCGCGCGGCTCAAGCGCCTGCGCGAGCTGGGCCATGACGAGACGGCGATGGCGCGCATCCGCGGGCCGGTCGGCCTTGAGCTGGCGGCGGTGACGGCGCCGGAGATCGCGCTCTCGATCGTGGCGGAACTGGTCGCGGTCCGGCGCGGCGCCCCGCTCGCGGCCCTCCGGCCGGCGCGGCAGGCGGCATGAAATTTGGCCCGGTCGCGCTGACCGAGGCGAAGGGCGCGATCAGCGCGCACTCGCACCGCCTGGCCGACCGGATGATCCGCAAGGGCTCGGTCCTGGACGAGGCGGCCATCGGCGCGCTGCGCCAGGCGGGGTGGAGCGAGGTGATCGTGGCGCGGCTGGAGCCGGGCGACGTGCCCGAGGACATCGCCGCCGACCGGCTTGCCGATCCGTTGGTGGCTCCCTTGCTGTCCCGCTCCCGCGCCGGCACCGGGCGCGTCAACCTCGCCGCCGAGGCGCCGGGCCTGCTGCGGGTGGACGCGGCCAAGGTGGAGCGCGTCAACCGGGTGGACGAGAGCCTGACGCTGGGCACGCTGCCCGACTTCGCCGTGGTCGCGGCCAAGGATCTGGTCGCGACCATCAAGGTCGTCCCCTTCGCCGTCCCCGGGGCGCTGCTGGACGTGGCGGTGGCGATCGCGCGCCAGGGCGGGCCGGCGCTCAGCCTCCATCCGTTCCGTCCGCTGAAGGTCGGCCTGGTCGTGACCGAGCTGCCGGGGATGAAGCCGAGCGCGGTCGAGAAGGCCATCGCCGTGACCGGCGAGCGGGTGGGCCGCCTGACCGGCGCGCTGCTGCCCGCGCTGCGCGTCCCGCACCAGCAGGCGGCCATCGCGGGGGCATTGGAGAGCCTGAAGGCGCAGGGCGCCGAGATGCTGCTGATCGCCGGCGCCTCGGCGGTCGTGGACCGGCGCGATGTCGGCCCCGCCGCCATCGTCGATGCCGGGGGCGAGATCGTGCATTTCGGGATGCCGGTCGATCCGGGGAACCTGATTTGCGTGGGCCGGATCGGCGAGCGGCCCGCGCTGGTCCTGCCCGGCTGCGCCAAGAGCCCGAAGCAGAACGGCATCGACTTCATCCTGCCGCGCCTGTTCGCTGGCTTGCCCGTGCGGCCGGCGGACGTGATGGGCCTGGGCGTCGGGGGCTTGCTCAAGGAGACCGACGCGCGCCCGCTGCCGCGCGAGAAGGCGCC
>DATFDN010000593.1:0-3281 GCA_035252035.1 Acetobacteraceae bacterium
GCCAAGGCGAGCCGCCGGCGCTGCCCGGCCGAGAGCATCCGCGCCGGAATGTCGGCCAGCGCGGCGATGCCAAGCGCCTCCAGCGCCGGGCCGACCGCGCCGCCGCCCACCCGCGCCGTGAAGCCGAGATTCTCGGCGGCCGTCAGCCCTGGCTTCACCGCGTCCTGGTGGCCCACATAGGCGATCCGCGCCGCGTGCGCGGCGAGGTCGTCGCGTATGTCCTGCCCGCGCCACAGCACCCGCCCCGCGGCAGGCCGGCCCAGCCCGGTCAGCAGGCGCAGCAAGGTCGATTTCCCCGCCCCGTTCGCCCCTGTCAGCAGCAGCGCGCCGCCAGAGGCGAGCGAAAAGGACACATCGCGCAGCACCAGCCGCTCGCCCCGGAACGCCGCGATGGCTTCAGCTTGCAGCACGCTGCCTCGCCCGTGATAGGGGCCGGCGGCCTGTGGACGGCCCCCGGCCGGTATGGTTTAAGCCGGTCGCCAAGACCAAATACGCGCGTGGCGCCAGGCGCCCGGCGGGGCTGCGGCGCCATACAACAGAGGCGTCGCTCAACCAAGGACGGATCAACATGAAAGCGAGCGGGCAGGACAGCCTTAAGACGCGCCGCACCCTCACGGTGGAGGGCAAGGAGTACGACTATTTCTCGCTGCCCGAGGCAGCGAAGGCGCTGGGCGACATCGCCCGCCTGCCCGTCACCCTCAAGATCCTGCTCGAAAACGTCCTGCGCTTCGAGGACGGGCAGAGCTACAAGATCGACGACGCCCGCGCCATCGCCGGATGGCTGCCGGACGGGCATTCGGACCGGGAGGTTCCGTTCCGTCCCGCCCGCATCCTGATGCAGGACTTCACCGGCGTCCCGGCCGTGGTCGATCTCGCCGCCATGCGCGACGGCATCACCCGCCTGGGCGGCGATCCGGAGAAGGTGAACCCGCTGGTGCCTGTCGATCTGGTGATCGATCACTCGGTGATGGTCGATGTCTCGGCCCGCCCCGACGCGCTCCAGCGGAACGTCGATATCGAGTTCGAGCGCAACGGCGAGCGCTACCGCTTCCTTCGCTGGGGCCAAGAGGCGTTCCGCAATTTCAGCGTGGTGCCGCCCGGCACCGGCATCTGCCACCAGGTCAATCTTGAATATCTCGGCCAGGGCGTCTGGACCGGCCAGGACGGGAATGGCCGCGCGCTGGCCTATCCGGACACGCTGTACGGCACGGACAGCCACACCACCATGGTGAACGGCCTCGGCATCCTGGGCTGGGGCGTCGGCGGCATCGAGGCGGAAGCGGCGATGCTCGGCCAGCCGATCGCCATGCTGATCCCCGACGTGATCGGCTTCAAGCTGACCGGCAAGCTGCCGGAGGGCGCGACCGCCACCGACCTCGTGCTGACGGTCACGCAGATGCTGCGGCGCAAGGGCGTGGTCGGGAAGTTCGTGGAATTCTTCGGCCCGGGACTCGATGAGCTGGCCTTGGCCGATCGCGCCACCATCGGCAACATGTCCCCGGAGTACGGCGCGACCTGCGGCTTCTTCCCGATCGACAAGGTCGCCCTGGACTATCTGCGCCTGACCGGCCGCGACCCGCACCGGATCGCCCTGGTGGAGGCTTACACCCGCGCGCAGGGCTTGTTCCGCGAGAGCGGGTCGCCCGACCCGGTGTTCACGGACACGCTGGAGCTCGATCTCTCCACGGTGCAGCCGAGCCTCGCCGGCCCGAAGCGCCCGCAGGACCGGGTGGACCTCAAGGACGCCTCGGCGGCCTTCAAGGCGGAGCTGACCAAGGGCCTGGGCGTTCCGGCCAACGATGTCGGCATCAGGGCGAAGGTCGAGGGCAAGAACTACGAGCTGACCCATGGCGACGTGGTGATCGCCGCCATCACCTCCTGCACCAACACCTCTAACCCATCTGTCCTGGTGGCCGCCGGGCTGGTGGCGCGGAAGGCGCGGGCCAAGGGGCTGACCGTGAAGCCCTGGGTCAAGACCTCGCTCGCGCCCGGCTCGCAAGTGGTCACGGAGTATCTCGACAGCTCCGGCCTGCAAGCCGACCTCGACGCGCTCGGCTTCAACCTCGTGGGCTATGGCTGCACAACCTGCATCGGCAATTCCGGTCCGCTGGACGACGCCATCGCCGACGCGATCGAGGACAACAAGCTGGTGGCGGTCGCCGTGCTCTCCGGCAACCGCAACTTCGAGGGCCGCGTGCATCCGAACGTGCGCGCGAACTACCTGGCCTCGCCGCCGCTGGTGGTGGCGTACGCGCTGCTCGGCAAGATGACCGAGGACATCACCACGGCGCCGCTCGGCACCGGCCGTGACGGCAAGCCGGTGTTTCTGCGCGACATCTGGCCGAGCAACGCGGAGATCGCCGCCGTCGTCGGCTCCAATGTCCGCCGCGAGCAGTTCCTCAAGCGCTACGCGGAGGTGTTCAAGGGGCCGCCGCAGTGGCAGAAGCTTGATGTCGAGGGCAGCGCCACGTACCGCTGGTCCGACGGCTCGACCTATGTGAAGAACCCGCCCTATTTCGAGGGCATCACGATGGACCTGCCCCCGGTGTCCGACATCAGGGGCGCGCGCATCCTGGCGCTGCTGGGCGATTCCATCACCACCGACCACATCAGCCCCGCCGGCTCGATCCGCAAAGCCTCGCCCGCGGGCGAGTATCTGCTGGAGCGGCAGGTCTTGCAGAAGGACTTCAACAGCTACGGCTCGCGGCGCGGCAATCATGAAGTGATGATGCGGGGCACCTTCGCCAACATTCGCATCCGGAACGAGATGGTGCCGGGGGTCGAGGGCGGCATGACGCGGCATGTGCCGTCGGGCGAGCAGATGTCGATTTACGACGCGGCGATGCGCTATCGGAAGGAGGGCGTTCCGCTGGTGGTGATCGCGGGCAAGGAGTACGGCACCGGCAGCTCCCGCGACTGGGCGGCCAAGGGCACGTTCCTGCTCGGCGTGCGCGCGGTGATCGTGGAGAGCTTCGAGCGCATCCATCGATCGAACCTGGTGGGCATGGGCGTGCTGCCCCTGGTGTTCCCCGAGGGCGTGGACCGCAAGCGGCTCGGCATCACCGGCGACGAGACGATCGATATTCTCGGGCTGGAGCAACTGCGCCCGCGCATGGAGATGTCCATGCTGATCCACCGCCCGAACGGCACCACGGACACGGTCGGGCTGATCTGCCGCGTCGATACGCTGGACGAGGTGAACTACTACCGCCACGGCGGCATCCTGCACTACGTCCTGCGCGGGATGGCCAAGGCCGCGTAATGCGCCGGATGAGCCGCGA
>DATFDN010000594.1:0-4508 GCA_035252035.1 Acetobacteraceae bacterium
CGGCGCCCGCGCAACGCCTGGCGCGGTCCCGGTCAGCGGGATGGAGCGGGTACTGGCAAGCGGCGGCAAGGTTGGGCCGGTGCCGCGGCGCGCGGGGGGCCGGGGGCGCGGCCCGTCGGGCGAAGGCCGAATCGGCGAAGGCCGCGCCGTCAAGTCAAGCCTGTGGGCCTTCCCGACCACCGCGTTCTTCGAAATACCCAGCCGACGACCGATCTCGGCGGTGGAATGACCTTCTGCCCACAGCGCACGAAGTCGTGCGATGGTTTCTTCCGTCCACTCCATTTTGGGGTCTCCAGCAGCTCGGTACGCTAGATACGGTATCGTGCCTTCAAGCCACGGAGCAACAAAACAATGCAGCCTAGACGAAGAAACTTGTGGACAACTTGAGACTACACGCATAAGTGCTTGGAAAGCAAGCCATGAATGCCCTTCTCCCGATTCACGCTCTGGGTCACACGGAAATCGGCCGCGAGCGAACAGAGCTGATAGGCTTGCTGGCGGGAGAGACTGGTCCGCCCCGTGATGAGCGCGATCATCTCCCGCAGTGCCGTCTTTAGGGCCACGTCCAGATCCTCGTGTAGTCCCATGCTGATGAAATGCGTCGCCGTCTCGGCGCGCGGATAGCGCAGCAGCGGATCGCGCGCCCCGCCGCCCTTGTGCAGAACCAGGGTGAACGTCCCGGTCAGGCACATCTCCAGGGCGTTGATGCACACCTCGCCATCGCCTTGGACGCCATGGCCGTCGCCCACCGAGAAGTTGGCGCCGGGGACAAAGACGGGCAGGAAAAGCCGCGTCCCCCCGCCCAGCTCCTTGTTGTCGAGATTTCCCCCATGGGCGCGCGGCTCGACCGAGGAAATGGTGCCCCACTCCGGCGGTGGCGCCACGCCCATTATGCCAAAGAAGGGCGCGAGCTTCAGCTCCATGCCCCACGGCAGGCGGCATGTTCCCCGCGCGCGGTCCACCGGGATGTGGCTCAGGAAGCGTTCGGGAAAGTCCTCGGGCAAGGTTCCGGCCAGCGGGCGGAAGCCGCAATAGCCCCAATCCGAGCCCAGCTCGACGCGATCGATCCGCACCTCAAGCATGTCCCCCGGCTCGGCGCCTTCGACCGCGACGGGGCCGGTCAGGATGTGGGGGCCGAGGCGCGGCAGCCCGGCATCGTGGATGGCTGCGAGCGCCGGGGGGATGGCGAGGCCGGAACCAGGCGGCGGCATGAGATCCGGCCCGCCGGAGACGGTCTCGATCACAACGCTCTGGCCAGAAGCAATCGTCAGCAGGGGTGGAAACGCGGCGTCAAACATCCCCCAGCGCACGGTACGCGGGGCGGGCAAAAGGCGCTGGGCGGGCATGATATATCTCTCCGTTAGCGCGCTAACGGAATCCACCCGCGTTGCAGTGTCAAGCCGCTCGACAGCCGCCGGTTCGTTCAGGTGGCGGCACGAATTCAGCCGTGCGGAGCGCCGACGGTCTCAGTGGTGCGGATGGTGGTAGTGGTGGCGGCGGCCTGCGGCGCGGCGATCGTGGTCGGATGCTCGACATTCGCGGAGGCCATCGACGCGTCGTCATCATCGGCCATGGTCTTTTTGAACGACTTGATGCCCTTGGCGAAGTCCCCCATCAACGTGCTGACCTTGCCGCTGCCGAACAGCAGCAGGACGACCATCAGCACCACCAACCAGTGCCAAATGCTGAAACTGCCCATGATCCCTCCTCACGCGTGGCCCGCGCGCCCTTCGGCGGCGCACCCCTCCTCCTAAGTGATGGCGCGCGGCCGGGCGCGACGCAAGCGGAGTTTCGCGGCGGACGGCTTAAACCACGGTCATTCGCCCCGTGGCGCGCGCGGCAGGCCCAAAAGCTCATGCAGCACATACGCCGTGTGCGCGCCCGGCGCGGCACCCGTCCAGCCGATCGCCGCCTCGGGCGGATCGTCGTCCAGGCGGATCGCCGGACCGGGATGCAGGGTCGGGCCAATCAGCGGGTCGCTCACGGGCAGGACCGATTTGCGGGCGAGGAAGTGCGGATCGTTGGCGCAGTCGGCAATGTCATAGAGACGCGAGCAGGGCACGTCGGCGGCCTCAAGCCGGTCCTGCGCCTCGGCGGCCGGAAGGGTCCGCGTCCAGGTGGCGATCGCCGCGTCGAGCGTATCGCGATGCGCGCAGCGCGCTGGATTAGTGGCATAGGCTGGATCGGCGGCAAGGTCGGGACGGCCGATGGCGGCCAGCAGCCGGGCGAAGATCAGGTCGGAGTTGCCCGCGATGCACAGCCATTTTCCATCGGCGCAAGGGTAGGTGTTGGTCGGCGCGGCGGTCGCGATCGCGGCGCCGAACGGCTGGCGCACCCGCCCATCCATCGCGTACTCGGGCAACATTCCTTCCATGAGGCTGAACACGCTATCGACGAGGTTCACGTCCACCACCCGGCCGCGTCCGGTCCCCGCCGCATCGCGCTGCCACACGGCGGCCAGAAGGCCGATCGCGGCATACAGCCCGGCCAGGTCGTCGCTGATCGAGATGCCACAGCGCGGCGGCGGCAAATCGGTGGTGCCCGCTGGATAGGCGGTGAGGTGGCGAATGCCGCCCATCGCCTCGCCGATGGCGCCGAAGGCGGGCTTGTCGCGATAGGGTCCATCCTGCCCGTAGCCAGAGATGCGCGCGATCACCAGGCGCGGATTGGCTTCATGCAGCACCGCCGGCCCTAGGCCCAGACGCTCAAGCTGGCCGGCGCGCAGGTTCTCCACCAGCACATCGGCGCGCGCCGCCAGCGCCAAGGCAAGTTCGCGCTGCCGCTTGAGATCGATCGTGACCGACAGCTTGTTCCGGCCATGGATGCTGAACCAGACGGAATGCCCGTCCTTCGCCGCCCCCCACCCCCGGACCGGATCGCCGCCCGGCGGCTCGATCTTGACCACCTCGGCGCCGAGATCGGCAAGGATGCGCGTGCAGAAGGGCGCCGCGATGTAATGACCGATCTCTACCACCTTCAGCCCGACGAGCGGGCCGGTGCGCTTCGGGATCTGCATTTCTGGCCTTGCTTAACGGTTGCGCAACCTTTCTCCATCATAAAGGACGCCGCGGCGACCGGCACCCCCCGGTCGCCGGCTTTCCTCCCCCAGTCGCCGCAGGGCGACAAACTTCGGGCGGTGCGCCGTGCGCGCCGCCCGCTTTTTTCAGTTCAACGGCGCGGCAAGAGCCGGGTGACGAACCGCCTCAGATCGCCGCCGGGAAACAGGTGGCCTTCCACCCCTGCCGCCGCCGCCGCGGCAACATCGCTCGGCTGATCGCCCACCAGCACGCATCGCGCGGGATCGAGTTCCCAGGCGCGAATCAGGTCACGCACCATCCCCGGCGCCGGCTTGCGCCAGGCGCTCGCGCGCCGATAGGCCGCGAGCGGCGCCTCGGGGTGGTACGGGCAATAGCGCGCATCGTCGATCGTGCCGCCGGCGCGGCGGATCTCCTCGGCGATCCAGGCGAGCAGCGATCGTACCGCCGCCTCGTCGTAAAGCCCGCGCGCAACGCCCGATTGGTTGGTGACAATGAAAACGTGCCAACCGCTCTCGGTGGCCAGGCGCACGGCGTCCAACGCGCCCGGTGTCCACGCGAAGCGGTCCCGCGTGCCGACATAGCCGTGATCGACGTTCAGCACGCCATCACGGTCCAGGAACAGCGCGGGACGGCGCAGCCGGGGGGCCAGCTCGGCGCGCGCCCGCGCCAGGTCGTCCGGGATGCCGATATCGACGAACCAGCCCGGGGCGACCGTGCCGCGCAGCGCACCGGCCGCTGCGAGGGCAGGCAGGGCCTCCCGCTCCAGCGAGCAGACGGGCGCCAGATGCCCAAGGAGGCGCCGATCGAGAACATAGACCCCGGCGTTCACAACGCCGGACTCGCCTGGCGCCGGGCGTTCGCGGAAGGCCGTCACGCGATCACCCGAGAGCGTCAAAATTCCATAGCGCGCCGCATTCTCGGTGCGCCGCAGCAAAAGGCGCCCGAGCACGCCAGGCGGATCGGCCATCGCATCGCCGAGCAGCCGCGCCAAATTGGCATCGAACAGGCTGTCGCCGTTGCAGAGCAGAAAGCGCTCATCCAGCCGCTCGCCAGCCCCCAGGAGCGCTCCCCCAGTACCGGCCGGGGCCGGTTCGGCGACGAACGCGATCTCGCACGGCTTTGGCAAGAGCGGCGCCGCTGCCCGCACTTCGCGTTCAAGCACGGCCGCCAGATGGCCCGCGAGGATAAGGAACCGCTCGATGCCGAAGCGGCGCATCTCCCGCATCAGCCAGAACAGGAAGGGGCGGCCTCCGACCTCCAAGGCGGGCTTCGGCGTTGTCGCGGCCAGCGCGCCAAGGCGCGTCCCCTGTCCGCCCGCCAGGATCACGCATTGACGGATCATGAAGTCTCCTCCCCGTGCGAGCAGGGCGACCGCGTAGGGCCGCTGAAATCGGGGCCGCGCGACGCAACTCCCTCTCCGTCCCTGGGGGCGGAGAGGGAGCAGAGGCTTTCGTGAGCGACGGACCGGAG
>DATFDN010000595.1:0-4871 GCA_035252035.1 Acetobacteraceae bacterium
CATCCCGGATTCAGCGCGGCCATCGACGTGCGGCCCGAGAACTACCGGCTGGCCGCCTATGATTTCGTGCTGAGCCAGACGGGCTTCGTCCGCCCGTCCGCCCTGCGGGGCAAGAGCCAGGTGAAGATCTACGATACAAGGGGCGAGGTGGCGCAGGCGCAGTACCACCTGCTGTGGCCCAACACGACCATCAACATCAATCCCGGCTTTCCCAACCTATCCATCGACGTCTGGATGCCGGACGGCCCGAACCGCGCCAAGGGATTTTCCGAGCAGTATTTCGGCCCAGGCGTCTCCAAGGCCTTCGCCGAGGAGCTGATCGCGTTCAACGAAAAGGTGGGCCAGGAGGACGACGAGCTGACCGACTCGGTGCAGCAGGGCCTGCTTTCGGGCCTGCCGGAGCGCGGGCGCTTTCTGACCCAGGCCGAGCACCTCGCCGTGCAGTTCCAAAAGCTCGTGGTGCGCTCGATGGCCGCCGGCGCGCGCGGCGAGACACTGGGCGCGCGGCACGCCGAGAGGCCGGTTCGGGAGGTGCTGATCTCTGCCGACGCTGGGCGCAACGCCTATGCCGAGCACGAGGTGTTCCGGGTCGAGCAGGAGAGCGACGGCGTCAAGTCGTTCTATCTGCGCCCCGCCGACGGCGGCGAGCCGGCCGCGCATGATCCCGGCCAGTTCCTGCCGATCCGCTTGACCCTTCCGGGCGGGACGGCGCCGCTGCTGCGGACCTACACCATCTCGGACGCGGGACATCGGGACTTCCATCGGCTGACCATCAAGCGCGAGGGGGCCGCGTCGAGCCACCTGCACGACAACGCCCGGCCCGGCTTCAGGCTTGAGGCGATGGCGCCGCGCGGCAAGTTCGTCCTGGACCAATCGAGCGACAGGCCGGTGGCGCTGATCTCGGCCGGCATCGGGATCACCCCAATGGTCGCGATCACCAACTTCCTGCTCGCCGAGGGACGGCGCACGGGGAAATTCCGCCCCATCCACTTCATCCACGGCGCGCGGAACAGCCGGACGCACGCGTTTCGCGATCACATCCGCGACGCGTCGCGGCTACATCCGTCCTTCAAGCTGCACGTGTGCTACAGCGATCCCCTTGCCGAGGACCGGCTCGGCGCGACCTACGACGGCAGGGGCCGGCTTGGTTTCGCGGCGGTCATGGATCTGATCGGCGGGCAGGAATGCGACTTCTACCTGTGCGGGCCGCCCTCCTTCATGCAAGCCATGTACTCCGGCCTGATCGAGCGAGGCGTGCCCGACGGGCGCATCCATTACGAGTCGTTCGGCGCGGCGACGGTGCATCGGCCGGCGCCCGCGCCGCCGCCAGCGCCAGGTCCGGGCGCGGGCGGGACATCGCGCGTGCGGTTCGGCAAGTCGGATGTCGAGGCCCTATGGTCGCCCACGAGCGGCACGCTCCTCGAACTGGCCGAGTCCGTCGGGCTGGCGCCCCCCTTCGGCTGCCGCTCCGGCATCTGCGGCACCTGCGCCACACGCCTTGGCGGCGGCGCGGTCGAGTACATCGAGGAGCCGCTGGCGCCGCGCGAGCCCGGAGAGGTCTTGCTGTGCTGCTCGATTCCGCGCCGCGCCTCCGGGCAGCCCGCCGCCGCCCGCGCGGCTCTCGTGCTGGAGCTCTAGCTCGGGCGGCTAGGCCGCTGATGTGAAGCTCGTGCTGCCCGGCACAGTGCAGGCGGAATGCACTTCGCCATTCCGCCCTACTTTCCGTGGGTCGGGAGCGCGCGCGGCGCGAAGGGGCGGATGTCCACGGCCTCGCCCATCGCCAGATAGCCGGCGTGGTTCGGGTGCAGCCGGTCTCCTGGTCCGCCCACCGTGCTGTTGGGCTGGAACGGGACACGCAGCGCGCCGGTCGCCCGATCGCGCGTCGCGGCGTCGAAATCCTCGATCCCGTCGAACAGCGTCACCTGCCGGATGAACTGGTTCAGCGCCTCCCGCTTCTGGTCCACCTCCTTCGTGCCGTACTCGCCGGTCGTGCTGTTGAGGCTCGGGGTGAGCGTCGCGGCATAGATCCTCACGCCGGGAAGGCGCGCGCGCAGGCGCTGCGCAATCGTCACCATGCCCTTGGCGACCGCGTCCGGCGTTGCCTTGGCGGCGCCGAAATCGTTGATGCCCTCTAGCCAGATGACGTCGGTGACGCCGGAGACTTCGATCACGTCGCGCTCCAGCCGGTCGCCGGCTGAAGGGCCGCCGGAGAACGGCTTGTCGGCCGCGTATTTGGCCGGACCGAGCACCTGGTTGCCGCCGATACCGGCATTGACCACCACCACGTCCGGCCCGTACGCCGCGTGCAGCCTGCGGGCGAGCACATCCGGCCAGCGATCGTCGCCGTTCAGGGTGGAGGCGGTGCCATCGGTGATGGAATCGCCGAACGCCACGATCACGCGGGTCGTGGCGGGCGCGCGCATGTCCACCGCGTCCAGGAAGTACCAGGAGGTGGTGGTGTTCGGGAACGCGCCGTCGCCCTCCTCGCCGCCCTTGCCGCCCGCGCCCGGCGCGGAGATGTAGGAGGTCGTCAGGGCCTTGGCGTGCCAGGTGATTGGCCCGCTGTCGCCGGCCACGTGGAAGCTGACGGCGAGCCGGCGGCCCTCCGGCACGGGTCCGAGGTCAAGCCGGACGGGATCGCTCCAGGCGGCCTGGCCCGGCTGGACCGTGACGGAGGGCCGGCCCTGGAAGCGCACCGGCCGGTTGGTTCCGCGAACGATCGAGCTTCCGTCCTCCTGCACGCCCACGAACACGCCGTCGAACGTGACGGGCCTTGTGCCGAAAACGTTCGACAGGTGGATGCGGGTTGCCTGGCCCCAGATGCCGGGATGCACGATCAGCCGGAACGTCTGGTCGCTGGCGCCCTTCGAGGAGTCGGGTATGGCGAAGGACAGGTCAGGCTGGGCGGTGGCGTTCCCGACCGGATACGGCCCTTGCGGGGAGGCCGTCCAACTCGCCACCCATTTTTGCCCGGTGCGCTGGGGCGCCTGCGCCTGCCCCGCGCCTGGCGTCAGCGAAGCGGCGAGCGCGCTGAGCGCCAGAAGGGCTGCAACTGGGTGCATGGGCGTGGTCTCCCTGGACGTTTTGGCTCGCGGCCAAGGATACGCCATTCCGCGCGCCCGAGCAGATCCAGCCCGACCGACAGGGAGAGAAGCGGCGCTCGCGGTGGCCTTCGAGCCCGCCGGCCCATTTTATGGGGCAGGATGTGAAGCGGATCACAGAACGGAGCGCGTTGTCTGATACTGTCCGCCCAAGCCCGCAAAGGGACGGGGGGGAGGGCGCCATGATCGAGGCAGTGGTGAACGGCGGGTTGGTTCCCGCGGGCGGATGCCTTCTCATGGCGCTGTTCGTGCCGATGCTTTGCTTGATCGCGGTCAGGCTGAAATCGTCCCGCAAGCAAGCCAAGCTCAACTCCGCGATAAGCTTGTACAACCTTCAGGAAGATCATTACTACAAGGTTTATCAGTCCCGGCAGCCACCCAGCCGCAGCCAGTCGTGCTTTCCGATCGTCGTGATATCGCTTCTCAACGTCTATTTCTCCATGATCATGATATACACCCCTCCGGTGCTCGCCCCTCCTGAATTCCTTTCAAATTTCTTTCTGCTGGGGTCTCGGTATGGCGTGCCGTATGATCCGGACATCGCCCGGTACATGCTTCAGACGTTCGACGTGATCTGCTTCTCCTATCTCGGCTGGTACGTCTGGACGGTTTCGACCATCTTTTCCCGCATCATGACGATGGAGCTGGTCGCGGCCACGTACTACAGCATCCTGACACGCCTGGTCATTTCCGTGTGCGTCGCCGTGGCGCTCCGGCACATGCAATCTGCCCTCGGGCTGCTCGACGCCGGCGAAGCGGCCCACCCGCATTTCACCGCCGAAGCCGTCGGCTTCGGGATCGGGCTGTTTCCCCTCGCCGCTCTCACGGTCATCACGCGTCAGTTGCGGCGTATGCTTCTGGGAGACGCGGGCAGGGCCGAGGAACTCTCCCTTGAGCTTATCCAGGGGATCTCGCCTTTCAGGAACCTTCGCCTGTACGAGGTCGGACTGGACAATTGCGAGAACTTGGCCGCGGCGAACGCCGTCTCCCTGTTTCTCAGTTCGAACCTGAGCCTTCCGGAAGTGATCGATTGGATCGGCCAGGCGCAGTTGCTGGTCCTGGTCGGTCCGGAGAACTTCGCGACCTTGCAGAAGAATGGCTACCGGACCTCGATCGACTTCCAGCGGGCCTGCGGGTCGTGCGCGCGGTCCCGGCTGGCGGAGCTGCTGGGGTACACCGACGCGCAACTGCTCGATCTCCAGGACGGCCTGAAGACAGACCCCAACTTCGAACGGCTGACGCAATTGCGCGAGCGCCTGCGCTCGGCGCAAGGTCGCTCCAGGCAACCCGCCAGGACCGGCCCGCAGCCCGCGGCGCCATCGAAGGACGCCGCGATCAGGCAGCGCGCTCCAGCATTGGACAGGAGGCTTGCGCAGGAGGCCCTTGAACCGGTGGCGTAGGGGGAAAGCCGCTGGCGCGGCGCTCAGCCTGGCGCGGCGCGCTGGAAGCCGACCCAGACCTGATAGCCCGCCGCCGAGCGGTCCGGCCCCACGGGCAAGGTGAGCAGCAGCGGGTCGGTGGTGACAGTGACCGCATCGACATTGGGTGGAAAGTCCACCCGGACGGTGCGCACCTGCTTGGCGAGGATGTCCTCGCCGCGCGCCACCGCGACGAAATAGGGGATGTTCGCCTGCCGGGTCGGCGCGGCGGGGCCGCGCTGGAAACGCAGGCGCAGGGTCAGCGTGGCGTCAACCGTCCGGGGCTTGTCGCCATCGACGCAGGAGCCGGAGGCGCCGAGCACGCTGCCCTCGACCTGCACATCCGTCAGGT
>DATFDN010000596.1:0-5624 GCA_035252035.1 Acetobacteraceae bacterium
CCTCGCGACGCGCCTGGCCCTTCGTGGCGCTGTGCTTCGCGGACCGCGCCTACGCCGGGCCGCGGGCTGCCACCGCCACGCCCGTCGCCGTCGCGATCGTCAAGCCAGAGCCAGGCCAGAAGGGCTTCGCCGTCCAGCCACGGCGCTGGGCGATCGAGCGCAGCTTCGCCTGGGCCGGGCGCTGCCGCCGCCTCGGCCGCGACCACGAGGCGACGCCCTCCTCCGCGCTCGCCTTCTTCGTCCCCGCCTGTGCCACGGTCCTCGTCAGGCGACTGGCGCGCGCGTTGTGAAGCGGTCTCTGAGGTGAGCATGCAAATCGAAGAATATCTGCGCGACCGTGGCGCTAGCGTCTTTCACATCTTGGACCAAGTCGAGAGAGCAGGGCGCCTGTTCGGACCTTGGCTTCACCCTTCAGTCGATCGGGATTAGATATAGCATGATACCATGGCCGCCTAGAGCAGGACTCGACGTCGCAGTGCAGCGACACACCAACCGAGATCCTTGCGCTGACCTCGTCAGCTCATGTGTCCGGTCGCTCGGGCCAACGGCAGCGGCAGCGCCTCTCATCAATGCGTTTCGCTTGAGGCGTGGGCGGACCTTATTGGGCCTCACTGATGAGTGACCCGGGATCAATCGCAGACATCCTGACCGGGTCGCACCGACATGTCGAGGGTAAGCGGCTATAGCTCGTAGCCGAACTTTTCCATGAACGGCCCACAGATATTCCGGAACTGGCGTTTCTCGGATTCATCCCACGGGACGTCGGAAAGCCTGGACGACCTCTCCCGACAGCCCGCCTCGCTCACGCTGGTGACCTCAATGTGGGTCCGAGCCAGCCTGGTGGCCAGGGCCTCCCGCCGTTCGGGATGCCCCAGATAATCGGCAATCAGGCCGCTCGTGTTCTCTCGGTCGTGCAGGAGTTCAGAATGGTCGATCTCAAGGAAGTCGCCGCAGGTTTCGCGCGCGATCTCCAGGGCACGCATGCAGATCACCCAGGAACGGGCCGCTGCCTCGATGTCGACGTTGAATTTCTTCGAAAAGGAGCGGGCGTAGTCTATCCCGTTCCGCCTCAGCATAAGGATGCGGGAGGCTGGAAAGGCCTCCTTGATGAGGCCTGCCGTGACGATTGCCTCCGCGCCAGGGGTCTTGTCGACAAACCCCGCTCCGGCATGAGCATCCCGATAGAGGATCCGGATGTACTCCAGAATGTGTCTCCGGAAGTGGTCCGTGTCGAGGCACGATGCGAGCAGATAAGGTTGCCCTTTGAACCTGGCGGAATGCCCGTGAAAAATCTGCAAAATGCCAGTGAAAACGGGAAGGGTCTGACCCTCCTCTTTCCCCTGGAGACCGAAGACGGTCTTCAGCGCATGCAACAGGGCGGATGTTCCAGAGCGCGGGCTTCCCAAGATGAAAACCTGGTCCGGCCCCAATGCCTTCACTTGCATCCCTGACACTCACTCGCGTATCCAACCGCCTGATGAGCAATCTGTGCCGATGGAGCCGATGTATCCGAATCACGACGAGGGCGAAAGCTTTTTGCACCTAGAGGCGCCACTGCCTCTCTACATCATCCATCTGGCTCCCGATATCGACCGCGAGCGAAGGCTTCTCACGGCGCTTTCCGCCTTGGGCCCCGAAGTCGCCCCGGAGTTCGTGTCGGCGGTCGACGGCCAGACGCTGGCGCGCGAGACGTGCCTCGAGCTGACAGGCGACCCGCGCTGGGCGCAAAACCGGGGAACGATCGCATGCTTCTTGTCGCATGCGCACGCCTGGAGTCGTGTCGCCGAAGGCCGCGACGATCACGCCCTGGTCGTCGAGGATGACGTCGACTTGGATTCGGTCGGGATGATTAGGGCGTTTGATATACCCCAGGACGCGGACCTCGTCTTTGTCAACGAGCGGATGGCCCCAACACCAGAAATTTGGCCCCACCTTGGTGCCATACGACCGATCCGGGACGTACTCACACACCTGGAACGGACGCGGCACATGGGTGCGGACGGCTACTTGCTCTCCAAGCGCGGTGCGGAGATCTTGTGCGATGCTTGCCGCCATGACGGATACTACGGCCATGTGGACGGCCGGCTTCTGCGGTATTGCACCTCCGCGACGGACCTGAGTTCGATGGGCGAGACGAGCTGGATTGCGGGGATCATCACCCATCACCACAGTCCCCGCCGCCCACCGCGAATGGGAATTCTCAAGGGCTATTCGCTATGGCCGAGCGTGGTGTCGCACGCTCCGGCCGGCACGTGGGACAGCACGCGCGCCCGCATCGATCGTGCAATGGACTCCCATCCGGACCCCTTAGACGGAGCGCGCGCGGTGTCGCCCCTGCCCGCTCGGTGTCTTGGTTCACAGCCAAGCTCCGTTCTGGCTACAAATCACTTCGGACCGTCAGGGACAGGGTCACGGCCCCCCTGGGATCGCGATCCGACCAGGTCTTGACGGTTCACAGATCCCCGGGCGACGGAACGGCGCAGCCTCCGTCAGCGATCGGCTGTCTCGATCCGGGACCGCCGCCCGCCACGGTCCGGCATCGAGCTCCGCATAGGCTTTAGCCGCTCCTGGCGGGCCGCCCTGCCCAAGGCACCTCGGAGAATGCGTCCGGCCGACGGCGCGAGCGCCGCCGTACTGCCTTTGCTTCGAGGCGCGCGATGGCCGTCCCGCGCGCGACAGCGGCGATCCGCCGCGACAGAAGGCGGCCGCAAGATAGGGGCACATGAACCGGCGGCGGCGCTCCGGAGGAACGATCGCCGCAGCTCCACCGAACTGGAGCCATCGACGCAAGGCGGTGATCGGCTGGCGCCTTCGCCCGAACCCAGGCCCGATCGACGAGCCGACGCGGCGATCAGGTGCGATCCTCGGAACCGGACTCGGCTTATCGGTCCTCCCAGCATCGTCTCAGGCGAAAGCGAGGCGGATAACCCCACCGTCGTCTCACGTTGTGCCTCGCCATGAAAGCTTCGGGCTTCCTCGCCCGCTGTCGCCAGGAAGCCTGGCATGCGCCCGTGGCAATAGGACGCCTCCGACCGAACTTTGCAATCTTGAAGATGCTGCCTTAGGCCGCGCCAATCAGCCCGTGCGCGCCGCAGCCGGACTGGCTGGCGTTGAAGAGTCGCTGGATGCACACTGCCAATTCCGCGCGGCGGAACGGCTTGGTAAGCAACGCCACGCTGGGCGGCAGGGTGCCGAGTTCCTGCGCATTCGGGAAACCGGTGATGACCAGCGTTCGCAGGCGTGGGAACCGCTCACGCACCAGGAGCACGAGATCCTTGCCGGACAGGTCTGGCATGGCATGGTCTGTCATGAGCAGGTTGATCCCCGGATCGCTCGCGAGAATCTGCAAGGCACGGTCGCCGTTCGAGGCTTGGACGACCTCGAAGCCGAGGGCGCCGAGGAACGCTTCGACGGTGATCAACATCTCGGATGCATCGTCGACGAGGAGTGCGCGCCGACCCATGGCTGGTCCAGGCGCGCTGGACGCGACCGCTTTCGCGTCCGCCGAGCTGGCTATGCGACCGCGCTCGGCATTCCGGCTCATGTCGGCGGCAAGCCTCAGCGACTCGCGGATCTCCCACTCGGACTGCAGGGCGAGGTACGTCCGAACAAGAGCCGCCAAACCCGGGTTTTTGCTTGGCGTGGCCTGGCCTGTCTGTAGCGAGTCGCGTTCGTTCCGCTGAAACCAGCCAATGGCAACCCGCAGCGCACGGGATAGTTCCTCGAGCGTTCGTGTCGGATGTGCCGTGACGCGAGCTTGCTCAGACTCCGGGACATTCCCGATGTAAGAGGCGAGCTGGGCGGCGCTTGTGCCGACGAGCGCGCATGCGATGCGGGTGTAGTTTGCCTTCGCGGCATCCGCATCGGCGCTTTCGGACGCGCTTCCGCCTGGTGCGCGGTTCCCAATGGTGCGGGCGGCGTTCGGCATGTCTTGAGTCCTAAATTGTAGCCTGGGCAGATCAGGCGATCTTCGCCGCTCTCCCAGGACCGAGACCTGTCTCCGTCTCGGCGGCTGGGATCTATGGGGCAGAGCGTTAAGAAGGTGTTGAGTCACGTTGTTTTAACTGCAATATGATATGGTGGTCCGCCACCTGTTCGTTGGCGGCACCGCCGGCGACCTTTCGGTAAAAGTGCGTCAACCTCTGGGAGTCATATTGTCCCGAGGCGGTGCTCGACATCAGCTCGTTGCACCAGAACGATCAAATCGAAGGTGTGCGGCCATGGTTTTCGTCTGGGACACGCTTTCGCCCGATCTCCAACTATCGCTTTCCCGCGAGGCGCTCAGCCAAGCGCGCCGCCTGGTCGGCGCGCAGGCGGCGGTCTTGGCCGAGCAGATGGAGTTGGGGGCGCTCCCGAGCTTGGAGGGCCCGGACGCCCTGCGTTTGCTCGCCATGATGCTTGACGACGCTGTCGGGTGCGGCGAGCCGTCACAGCGGCCGCCAAGTGCGTCCTGTTCCTAGCCCGGATATCTCACACTGGGAGATGTCGGTTCTTGACCGGCGCTGCGCCGACGAGCGTGGATGAGCGAGCCGGGGTGGCCCATTTTGAAGGCGGCAAACGTCAATGCTGCAACAGCGCCGCCGGGGGTCGCGGCCGGATCGGGGATGTATGTCGCCTCTGCCCTGTCTGGTTCGTGTCAGGTTGCGGTGTTTCTGAGCCTCGCATGTGCCAAGCTGAACTCGTGCTGAGGGGGGCACGCCGAAGCCATCGCCACCTTGATCCTTCGGACACTGATACGCACCAAAGCGCCGAGTTTCAGCAGCTTGAGCCGGATGGTGCCGCAGGTCGCCTGGGCGAACTGCGTGTGCGCCAAGCCAATCCGGCGCAGGGCGCAGAGCAGCACGCAGGCCATGGAAGCGAACCACAAGCGGAGCTGGTTGGCGCGCATGGTGGCCGCCGAGGTCCGGTCGGCGAACAGGTCCAGCTGGCATTCCTTGACGCGGTTCTCCATCTCGCCGCGAGCACAGTAGATTCGCTCATACAGATGCCGCCCGCCGACCTCGGCCGGCTTGAGCGAGGTGACGACAAACCGCGGATTGGCCTCGCCGCCGGTCACCGCGGCCTTGCCGATGACCCGCCGATGGCGGCTCCACCTGTCCAGCGTCGACCACATGGAGTCCTTGAAGCACCGCGCCGACTTGCCAGTCCGGACGCTCTCCACCGCGGCCATCAGCAGCTCGGCCTTGATCGCCTCCTCCAGACGCTCGTCACGTGCCAGGCCGAACAGGTAGTCCACCCGGTTCGCCTCGCACCAAGCCATCAGCGCCTCGCGGGCGAAGCCGGAATCTCCGCGCAGCAGGATGCGCACCCGCGGCCAACGCTTGCGGATTTGCGCCACGATGCGCGCAATCTCGTCAACCGCGCCGGCCGAGGCGTTCGACCGGCGTAGCTTGGCAGCGAGCAGATGACGGCCGCAGAAGACGTAGAGCGGGAGGCAACAGTGGCAGTCGTAATAGCCATGAAAGAAGCAGCCTTCCTGATGGCTGAACCGCGCCGGAAACCCCGGAGACCTCTACTCTTGAGTGGTAGGAGAGGTCATGACGAGAAAGCGAGTCCCCCCATTTCCGGCCGAGGTGCGCGAGCGAGCGGTGCGGATGGTTTTCGAGCAGGAGCGCGAGCACGCG
>DATFDN010000597.1:0-4226 GCA_035252035.1 Acetobacteraceae bacterium
GGCGCGGCGCCGGCTCCTGAACCCAGAGGGCGCGGAAATCGCGCTGACCGGAGGCGAGTACGATCTGCTGGTGGCGCTGCTCGAACGTCCCAATCGGGTTCTGACCCGCGACATGCTGCTCGACCTGTTGCGCGGGCGGCAAGCCGGGCCGTTCGACCGCGCGATCGATGTCGCGGTGAGCCGCCTGCGGCGCAAGCTGGAGGATGACGGGCGCAACGCGCAGCTCATCAAGACCGTGCGCGGCGGCGGCTACGTTCTCGCGGCGTCGGTCGAGCGGCTATAATCCCTCGTATGCCCCTGCGTTCCCTGACGCTTTGGCCGCGCAGCCTGGCCGCGCGCACCGCCCTGGTGCTGCTGCTCGGCCTTGCCCTGGTGCAGGCGGCGGGGCTGACCATCCATGCGTTCGACCGCATCGACGTGCAGCGCCTTGCCCAGGCGCGCACTCTTGCCGAGCGGGTCATGGGCCTCTACCGCACCGTGGTGCTGACCATGCCGGCGGAGCGCGCGGGCCTGCTCAAGGATCTCCCGTTGCCGTCGGGCGTGACCGCCGAGCTGTCGGCCAGTCCACCGCCCCCGGCGCTGCCCGAGACACCGTTCGCCGAGCAGCGGTTGCTGCGCGTCAGCATGAGCCTGGTGCCGTTGCCCCCGCCGCTGCGGCCGAAACAGATCCAGATCCAGGGCGGCCCGCCCGAGGCCCGCGTCGCGATCGGACTGCGGCTGCCGGAGGGCAACTGGCTGAATGTGGCCGCCCCCGTGCCGCCGATACGGCCCTGGCACTCGCCGACCTTCCTGCTCGCCTTCGCCCTGATGACCGCGGTTGCCGCCGCGCTCACCCTTTGGGCAGTGCGCCGGCTGACCGCGCCAGTGCGCACCCTGGCGGCGGCGGCCGAGGCATTGGGACGCGATGTGAACGCCCCGCCCTTGCCCGAGGACGGCCCGCTTGAGGTCGCGACAGCGGCGGCGGCCTTCAACACGATGGCCGCGCGCATCCGCCGTTTCGTGCAGGACCGCACCGAGATGCTGACCAGCATCGGCCACGACCTGCGCACGCCCATCACCCGCCTGAAGCTGCGGGCCGAGTTCATGGAGGACGACGAGCAGCGGCGGAAGATGCTCGCCGACCTGGAGGAGCTGGAGGCGATGGTCTCCGCCACCCTCGCCTTCGGCCGCGACGCCAAGGCGAGCGAGCCGGTCTCCACGCTCGATCTGCCGGAACTGCTGCGCACCGTGCTGGACGAGGCGGCCGATGCCCGCCCGGAGCTCGCCGATCGTCTGGCCTATGACGGGCCGGCGCACCTGGTCATTCGCGCGCGCACGCTGAGTCTCAAGCGCGCCTTCGCCAACCTTGTCACCAACGCGCTGGCCTATGGCGGGAGCGCCCAGGTGCGGCTGCATCCCTCGCGGGACGGAATGGTGCGGGTCGAGGTCGAGGATGACGGACCAGGCATTCCAGCGGAGGAGCTGGACCGCGTGTTCGAGCCGTTCCATCGCGGCGAGCCGAGCCGCAACCGAGAGACAGGCGGAGTCGGCCTGGGGCTGCCGATCGCCCGCAACATCCTGCGCGCGCATGGCGGCGATGTTGTTCTTGCCAACCGTCCCACTGGCGGCCTGCGCGCGACCGTGACCCTGCCGGCCTGACCGTGCCGGCTTACGTGGCGACCCCCTCGATGACCTCGCCGAAGCGCACCCAGCTCTTGCCATCCCAACGGGCGAGCTGCATTGCGCCGATCGTGTGATAGTTGGTCGGGCTCGTGTTCACCGTGATGCCGGGGAGCAGCACCGGGACTTCAAGGCCCTTGATATTGGTCGCCTGCCTCATGACGTTCTCGCGCGAGAAGTCGCCGTTGCACTGCTCCAGCACCTTCCATAGCAGGTAGCTGCCGCCATACCCCCAGACATAGTAACCGTCGCTGATATCTGCCGCGGGCATGTACTTGGCCATGAATGCCTTGAACTGGCCCATGCCCGCGTCCTTGTCCCAAGCGGGGTCGGCCGCGTCCTTGCAGAACTGGCCCGTTATCATGCCAATCGCTTTTTCCGGTCCGGCGGGCCGCAGCACGGAGCCCACGGAAACGGAGACGCTGCTCATGAAAAACATCGGCTTCCAACCGATGTCATGCACCTTTCGGATCGCCTGCGCGGCGAATTTCGGCGCCGGACGCGTGCAGATCGGCGATCTGCGAGTCGATCGTGGGGTCGGTCACTTCATAGGTGATCACCTTGGCGACGTGCTTGTCCCAGTCCTTGCCGAGCACGTCGCGCACGCCCGCCGGATAGTCCTTTCCGAAATCGTCATTCTGGCAAAGTATCGCGAGCCTTGCGTTCGGGTTCTCCCTCAGCATGTGCTTCGTGTAGATTTGCGCTTCCGTGGGGTAGCTCGGCAGGAAGCCAATGGTCCAGGGGAAGCGCTGGGGGTCGGCGAATTTATTGGCGCCCGAAATGACAAAGAGCTGTGGCACCTTCTGCTGATTCAGGTAACGCTGGACCGCCGAGTTCGTCGGTGTGCCGAGTGCGTGGAACATGAAGGCGACCTGATCCTGCTCGACAAGGCGACGGGTCTGCTCGAGCGTCCGGGGCGGGCTGTAGCCATCGTCAAGCGAAATGAAATTGATCTTCCGTCCGGCAACGCCGCCCTGCTCGTTCAGCCACTGGAAGAACGCGGCGTCGGCCTTGCCAATCGAATTGTAGGCGGAAGTGGGCCCGCTATAGGGCATCGTGTTGCCAATCTTGATCTCGGTCGCTGTCACGCCCGGCGTCTCGGCGGCGCGTGCCCCTAAACTGACCGCCACTGGGAGAGCGGCGGCTCCAGCGAGTATGGTGCGTCTCGCGATCATTTCATTTCCTCCCTATGTCTACCCTCGGCTCGTCGCTTCAATGCCCTTCCGCGAGAGTAGCGTTGGCCCGCTCGAACATTTGCAGCACCTTTGCCACATCATAGGGCCGCTCGTGCAGCGTCTCGGGGTTCCACTCGCTCTTGTCGATCCCGAAGAAGTCGCCGCCATAGACGTGGATCGCCCCCGTGAGGCGCGGGATCGGGTTGGTTACCGAGTGGATGATGTCCTCGCCCAGCACGATGCACTCCCGCTCGGACAGGGCACGCGCTCCGGCGGCCCCGATCCGACCCAAGCGGCCCGGCTCGGCGCCGACCCGGCGCCAGAAGATGTTGTCCTCACGTCCGGTGTAGATGCCGATCACCGCCCACATGCGATGGTTGTGAGGCATCAGTGTCATCATCGGACCCCAGATCACGTTCAGGATCGTCAGGTCCGGGGCATGGTAGAGCTTGTTCACGCTGGCGCGTCGCGGCTCGGCCAGCGCCTTGAGAATGGCGCTGGGCTCCGAGACGGCGCTGGCCACGACCTCGCGGATGCCTTTGTGGCTCGGCTCCTGCGCCAGGGCGGTGCGGCAATCGGCGACGAACTGGTCCAAGTCGAACATGGCTCTGCCCCCTTTGGGCTCCAGGGCCAAGCATGACGCCCTTGTTATTGAAATTCCAAGGCATAAAATCTCCCCGAATCCATGCCAAAGCAGCATAGGTTTCTCTATGGATCTCAAGCGCCTGCGCACCTTCGTTGCAGTAGCCGAGCACGGCGGCGTCTCGAAGGCCGCCGAGCATCTGCGCATTACCCAGCCCGCGCTGTCCCGCCAACTCCGGGACTTGCAGCGGGAGTTCGGTGTCGCGCTGTTCGAGCATTCCGGCCGTTGCCTGCGGCCGAGCGGCGCGGGAGAGGAGCTGCTGCCGCACTGCCGCCAGCTACTCGGCCACTCCGAAGCAGTAGCGGAGCGGGCGCGCTCGCTGACGCGAGGCCATGCCGGTGTGCTCCGGGTAGGCGCGGCGCCGCAGATGACCGAGAGCATCTTCGCGGGCTTTCTCACGCATTACGCAAAGCAATGCCCGGATGTGCATATCCGCCCGATCGAGGCTGGCGCCGTGGAACAGAGGAGGTTGCTGGAGCGCGGCGAACTCCATTTTGCGGTCGGCTTGCACCCAGGCGATGAGCGCCGGTTTGCAACCTATGCGCTGCCGCCGTTCCATGTGCTCGCTGCCTATGCTCCTCCCCTGCTGACCCGCAGCAATAGTGAGCGGGGTAGTCTTGATATCGATTCACTGGCGGACGTGCCGTTGCTCCTGCTGGACCGGAGCTTTGGCAGCCGGACGCTGTTCGATGCGGCGTGCCGCCTGGCTCGCATCAACTCGCGCATCTTCTTTGAGAGTGCCGCGCCTC
>DATFDN010000598.1:0-2075 GCA_035252035.1 Acetobacteraceae bacterium
CGAATAGTCTCGAAGAGATCTTCATCGAGCTGAACCGCGTCGGCTTCGACGGGGCGGTGAGCATCGAGTGGGAGGATAACGACGCCGAGCAGCACGCCGGGGCCAAGACGGCGCTGGCCAACTGCCACAAGGCCGACGTGCCGCCCAGCGGCATGCGCCACGACGCGATGCTCAAGGCGTGAGGGCGGATCGTTTCGCCACGACCTACGAGCCGGAAGCGTTAGCGCTCAGCTTTCTACACGATTTTCTTGCGTCGCTGGTGTCCGATGTGGGCACCGGCGACCATACTTTCGAGCTTCTGCCAGCCGCGCCACAGCGTCAGCCAGCCGGGGAAGCCGTCACGCTTGCGGTTCATGTGCCCCCCGAGGCGCGCCACCGCGAGGTAGAACTCGTAGATCGTCATCTCGGCACGGGCCTGCGGATAACGCCACGCACGCAAGACCTCTTCGTAAATCGGCTCGACGACCGCGCTGGCCGGGCGGGTCTGGGCGTCGGGCCGGCGGGCGGCCTGCCGCAAGTTCAGCAACATCACCGCGACCACGGACAGCAAGGCGATCATCGGTTCCAACGCGGCGGTCGTGCGAAACTGGAGGCCTTCGACCTGGCAGCCGGTCTTTTGCGCCTTGTGGTATTCCTCCACCATCCACCGACAGCCATACCAGTCACTCTTCTGCCAGGCGTCGGCAGCGGTCGTCACCGGGTCCAGACAGACCAAGAACCACTCCAACTTCGCCCCCTTCGCCGGCGGCGCCTCCTCCCAGACGCGCACCGCCCAGGCGAGGATCGGCCGCCTGTCGTACTCCCCCTTGCGCACGTGCGGCGGCAGGATCGTGACGGCCGCATACGCCACCCGGAGCCGCGCCCGTCGCTCCTGCCCCAACTGCGGGTCGTACGTCTGCCGATCCCGTGCCGCGCCCGCGGCCGGCAAGGCCCGTAGGTAGTCGTGCAACAACGTCCGCACGCCCCGCCCGCCGTGCCCGATTTGGATGCTGCGGTTGTGCGCCGAGCGCACCACGCAGCGCCGGCCCAAGCGCTGCTCCGTCGCCAGAAACTCGAACAAGTCCGCGCCGCGGTCGGCCACGTCCACCCACCGCTGGTCGGCGGGTGCCGGCGGCAGGTCCAGCACGGCCCGGCTCCACAGCCGGCTCTCCCGCGTCGGGCGCTGACGTTTCGCCCGGACCCCCTCCCGGCGGCCGACGGCCACGCGCCGGTGCAACAACTGCGACAGCAGCCCGAACACCTGCCGATTCGCCGGATCGACCGCCAGCGTGTTGTGACACAGGTAGCCGCGCCCGTGGCCGTTGCCGACCGGCGCCAGGCCCAACGACTTACGCCCCGAGTAGTCCAGCACCGTGGTGTCGTGGAGCAGCAGCACGACGGCCGCACCGGCGCGCATCTTGGCCAGGGCCTGCTGCCGATGCGCCGCCAGGATGGCGGCGTGCGTCGTCTCGGGCCGATTCATCAAGCGATCCATGGCCGCGTAGGCGGCGGGGTTACTCAGCTTGTCCGGCAGACTGCCGCCCGGATGCCGGCTGATCCGCTCGGCGACGCGGGCGAAACAGCGATTGCGACTCCGGTGGCCCAGATCGACGGCGCCAAGGTAGTGGGCCACGAAACTCTGGGCACACTCCTGGCTCACCGTCACCGGGTACTCGGCCGCGGGGGTCGGCATGTTCGGCTCCTTGGGGAAGGTCTGGGCACTTCCAGGATGCCGAACCGGTCAAGGCGCCAGCGCGCTTGGCGGCTGGCCGTTTGTAAAGGCTGCCCGTCGGTACCCCCGCAAAGTCGCCGCGGCTTACGCCCCGCCACGGGCCCCGAGCGCGATTGTTGTAAGCTGTTCCCAGCCGCGGACTCTCTTACAAAATCCGAACTCCTGCGAGCGGCGCTTACAATTCGTGTGGAAAGGTAAGGCGTAAAGCTCCCCGAACGGCGGCAGCAGGTGATTGGTCCGCCAGAACTCCAGCCACTCGTCGCGCCCGTCCGGCAAGCGCCCCAACAAGAATCGCTGGAACGCGCCGGGGCGCCAGGATGGCCCGGGGGCCAGAGGCCCGCCGCTCGCCAGAGTGCTTTGGTTC
>DATFDN010000599.1:0-7288 GCA_035252035.1 Acetobacteraceae bacterium
GGGCCGGCATCCGGTGGTGGAGCGGGCGCTGGCGGGCCAGGCGGCGTTCGTGCCGAACGATTGCGACCTCTCGCCCGATCGCCGCGTGCTGTTGCTGACAGGCCCGAACATGGCGGGGAAATCGACGTTCCTGCGGCAGAACGCGCTTCTGGTCGTGCTGGCGCAGGCTGGGCTGCCGGTCGCCGCATCGGCAGCGGGCATCGGCGTGGTGGACCGGCTCTTTTCCCGGGTCGGCGCGGCCGACGACCTCGCGCGCGGGCGCTCCACGTTCATGGTGGAGATGACCGAGACGGCATCCATTCTCCATCAGGCCGGCCCGCGTTCGCTGGTCGTGGTGGACGAGATCGGGCGTGGCACGGCCACCTTGGACGGGCTGGCCATCGCCTGGGCGGTGCTGGAGGCGTTGCACACGGCGATTCGGTGCCGGACCATTTTCGCGACGCATTTCCACGAGCTGGCCGACCTGGCGGACCGGCTGCCGCGGCTGCGGCCGCACACGATGCGGGTGAAGGAGTGGAAGAAGTCGGTCATCTTCCTCCATGAAGTCGCCGAGGGCGCGGCCGGGCGGTCTTGGGGCGTGCATGTCGCCGAGCTGGCGGGTGTTCCCGCCCCGGTCGTGCGACGCGCCGCGGCGCTGCTCGCGGCGTTGGAACGTGAGGGGGGTCCGCTCGGGGCGGCCAAGCTTTCGGCATTGCCGCTATTCGCAACTGCCTGCGTATCCGCCCCTGGCGCGGCAAGCACGGCGGTACCACCTGAAACGGGCCAGTTGATCCAGGCCCTTGCCGCGCTTGACCCTGATCGCCTCTCTCCGCGCGAGGCACTCGATGCGCTCTACCGGCTGAAGGAGATGCTTGCCGTTCCCCATATCCAACGGACATAGTGCGTTCCCGTGATGCTGACCCAGACGCCGCTGCCCTCCGAACCCAAAGCCGCCACGGCCACCCTTCTCGAAACCCTCGCGGACCTCGGCGGCGGCGCGGCGGCCCCGCGCGACCGGGCGCTCGGCGCCTTCCGCCGTCATCTCGCGCGCATCCAGGGGCATACGCAGCACGCCTTCGAGGATGACCAGATCAGCGGGCTGCAAGCCGCGCGCCTGCTCGCCTCGCTCACAGACGGGCTGATCCAGGCCTTGCACGCCCATGCCGTGGGCGTGCTTGGGGAGCCGGAGGCGCTCAGCATCGCCGCGACCGGCGGGTATGGACGGGGTACCCTGGCCCCCTTCAGCGATATCGACCTGCTGTTCCTGACCGCGCAGGCACCCTCCGACCACACCCTCCAGGTTGTAGAGTACATGCTCTACTTCCTCTGGGATCTCGGCCTGAAGGTCGGGCACGCGACCCGCTCGGTGGCCGAATGCCTGGCCGAGGGGGCGAAGGACACGACCATCCGCACCTCGCTGCTCGACGCGCGCCACCTGGCCGGCGAGGCTGGGCTATTCCAGGAATTCCACCGCGACTTCACGGCGGCCTGCACGGCGGCGGGCGCGGCGGAGTACATCGCCGACAAGCAGGCCGAGCGGGCCGCCCGGCATCGCCGTTTCGGCGACAGCCCCTTCGTTGTCGAGCCGAACATCAAGGAAGGACGGGGCGGGCTGCGCGATCTGCAAACGCTCTACTGGATCGCCCGGTACGCCTACGGAACGCATACGATGGCGGAACTGGCCAAGGTGAGCGGCGCCTTGACCGAGGCCGAGGCCAGGCACGCAAGGCGGGCATGGGAGTTCCTCTGGACCGTCCGCTTCCACCTTCATTACGTCGCCGGACGCGCCGAGGAGAGGCTGACCTTCGATCTTCAGCCCGTGGTGGGCGCGCGGATGGGCTACACGCGCCATGGGCGCCAGGACGGGGTGGAGCGCTTCATGCGCCACTACTTCCTCACCGCCCGCGAGGTCGCCCGCATCACCCACATCCTGGAACCGGCGATCCTGCGCGCCGCGCTCGGCGCGCCCGCGATCGAGCCGGAGACCGATGCGGGCCTGGTGAAGGCCGGCTTCGTCCTGGCCGAAGGCCGGCTGCTGCCGATGAGTGGACGGGGGTTCGACGCCGAGCCCATCCAGATGCTGCGCATCCTGAAGATCGCCAGGGACCGCGACCTGTCGCTGCACCCGCTTGCCCTGCGCGCGCTGATCCGCAGCGAGCGAGGCGCGGCCCGGCTGCGCGACAATCCCGAAGCGGCCCGGCTCTTCATGGACCTGCTCTGCGGCCGCCCCGGAGACCCAAGCGCGGCCAGTGGGGCGCGCTGGCTCTCCGTCCTGAACGAGACGGGGTTCCTGGGCCGCTACCTTCCCGATTGGGCGCGCATCGTCGGGCAGATGCAATTCGACACCTACCATGTGTTCACGGTGGACGAGCACACGATCGAGGCGATCCGCGTGCTGAACGCGCTGGAGCGCGGCGAGCTGTCCGAGATCGCGCCGATCGCCTCGGCGTTGGTGGACCACGTGCATTCGCGCCGCGCCCTGTACGCCGCGACGCTGCTGCACGACATCGCCAAGGGCCGGGGCGGCGACCATTCCCAGCTCGGCGCCGAGATCGCGCTCCAGGTCGGCCCGCAGCTTGGGCTTTCGGCGGAGGAGACCGAGACCGTTTCCTGGCTCGTCCTGCACCACCTGCTGCTGAGCGAGACCGCGTTCAAGCGCGACATCGACGATCCGAAGACGATCCTGGACCTCGCCGACCTCATCCAATCGCCCGAGCGGCTCAAGCTGCTGCTGGTCCTGACGGTGGCCGATATGCGGGCCGTCTCGGCGAAGGTCTGGAACAATTGGAAGGCGACGCTGCTGCGCGAGCTCTATACCCGCGTGGCGGAGGTGCTGGCCGGGGGCTTGGCGACGACCGAGCGGGACGCGCGGGTGAGCCGCGCCAAGGAGGCCGTGGCGGCGCTGCTCTCCGACTTCACGTCACGGGAGATCGAGGCCTTCCTGGCGCTCGGCTACCCGAGCTACTGGCTCGCGTTCGATCCCGAGACCCACGCCCGGCACGCGCGTTTGGTGCGCGAGGCCGAAGCGCGCCGGGCGCCGCTGATCATCGACACCGTGCCCCTGCCAGCCCGCGCGGTGACGGAAGTGACGATCTATTGCGCCGACCACGCCGGGCTGTTCAGCCAAATCTCCGGCGCCCTCGCGGTCGCCGGCGCCTCCATCGTGGACGCGCGCATTCACACGCTGACCAATGGGATGGCCCTGGACACGTTCTGGATCCAGGACGCCGCCGGGGGCGCGTTCGACGCGCCGCATCGCCTGGCGCGGCTTTCGGCGATCACCGAGCAAGCCTTGTCCGGGCAGCTCAACCTGGAGGCGGAGATCCGGAAGGTCTCGGCTGCCTTGCTGGGGCGGCGAATGCGGGCGATCCATGTCCCGCCCAGGGTGGTGATCGACAACCACGCCTCGAACGCCTTCACGGTGGTGGAGGTGAACGGACGCGACCGGCCTGGCCTCCTGCACGACGTGACCACCGCCATCACCGCGCAGGGCCTGCAAATCGGCTCGGCGCATGTGACGACCTACGGGGTCCGCGCGGTGGACGTGTTCTATGTCAAGGACGTGTTCGGGCTGAAAGTGTCGAACGAGCGCCGGCTATGCCAGCTTCGGTCCGCCTTGTTGGAGGCACTGGACAACACGGAGGAGGTGCCGCCTCCCCTCCCAATGCCGGAACCGGCCCGGCGCCGCCGGGCCGCCGGTGGCTGAGCCGAGCGCCTCAGATCAGCGAGTCGTCCGAGCCTCCGCCGCTCCCCTGGTCCCAGCCGCCACCGCCCTGGTCCCAGCCGCCGCTCGTGTCGTCGGGCAGGGATGGGGAGTCGCCCCAGCCGGACTGGCCCCCGCCGCCCTGGTCCCAGGTGCCTTGGTCCACGTACCCTGGGTCGGACACGCCCCCGGCGTTCGGGTCCGTCCAGGTGCCCTGGTCCACATAGCCCGGATCGGCGGGGACGCCGCCCCCTAGGAAGGCGCCCTCCCCCATGCCTCCGCCGAGGCCGTGATGAGGGGAGAACAAGTCGCGGATGGCATCCGCCGCCAGCATTCCGCCGGCCACCCCGGCCGCCGTGGTGAGCGCCGAGCCGAGGAACCCGGAGCCGCCCGCGCGCTGGAACAGGCCAGGCTGATAGCCGGGCGGGTATTGGGGCGGGGGCGGGGCGCTATACGCGTAGCCCTGCCCCGGCGCCTGGCCGCCCCACGGCCCGCCGCGAGGGGGTGCCGAGGACCGGTTGCCGCCGCCGAACAGATTGCTGAAGAACCCGCCGCCTTGCCGCTGCCCGCCCGATTGCTGGGCCGCCTGCTGCGCCTGCTGCACCTCCCACTCCATGCGCCGGAGCCGGTTCTGCGCCTCGACCAGCGCCTGCTCCTGGACGAAGGCAAGCTGGGTGATGCGATAGCGCGCCGCCGGGTAGGCTTGGAACTGCTCGGCGATGAAGCGGTCGGCTTCCGGATCGACCGGAGGCAGTTGCGGCTGGGTCGCCGGCACGGATGCCCCGCTGCCCCAGGCGCCCTGCTGGGGCGCGGCACCCGCGACGCGCGCGATGAACTTGGCAATGATGTCGCGTTCTTCGTTGGTCATTCGCGTCTCCTTCAGGCGAGCCTCAGCCGGCGCCACTCGATCACCGGGCAGCGATCCATGACCACGGTCAGCCCGGCCTGGCGCCCCCGCTCGGCGGCCGCGTGATCGATGACGCCGAGCTGCATCCACACCACCCTGGCGCCAAGCCGGACCGCCTCATCGACCACCGCCCCGGCATGGGCGGCGTTGCGGAACACGTCCACCATCTCCAGCGGCGCCGCCTCGGCGAGCCGGCCGGCCACCACGCGGCCGTGGACACTCTGCCCGGCGAGGCCCGGATTGACCGGCGTGACATCGTAGCGATGCGCGACGAGGAAGCCGAGCACGGAATGCGACGGCCGCCACGGCTTCGCCGACGCCCCCACCACGGCGATGCGCCGCGTCTCGGTCAGCACCCGCCTGATCGTCGCGTCGTCCAGCCCGTCGGCGCCCATGCCCGCGTCCCTTCCCCGCCCAATTGGCGATGACCGCGCGCGGCTTCAACATGGCCTCGGTCCTGTTGCCGCGCGGCCCCCCGATGCCATAGGGTGCGCCGCAGCAAAACGGGATCGGTCCATGGGTTTGCAACACTGTCGCAGCTTCCAGGGGCTGATCCTGGATCTGCACGCCTTCTGGGCGCGCCAAGGCTGCGTGATCCTGCAACCCTATGACATGGAAATGGGCGCCGGCACCTTCCACCCGGCCACGACGCTCCGCGCCCTCGGCCCCCGGCCCTGGCGCGCGGCCTATGTGCAGCCCAGCCGCCGCCCCACCGACGGGCGCTATGGCGAGAATCCGAACCGCCTCGGGCACTATTACCAATATCAAGTCATCATCAAGCCAAGTCCGGCCGACGCGCAGGAACTGTTGCTCGCCAGCTATCGCGAGATCGGCCTCAATCCGCTGCGCCACGACTTCCGTTTCGTGGAGGACGACTGGGAGAGCCCGACTCTGGGCGCCTGGGGCCTGGGCTGGGAGGTCTGGTGCGACGGCATGGAGGTCGGGCAGTTCACCTACTTCCAGCAAGTCGGCGGCATCCCCGTCGAGCTTCCCAGCTTCGAAATGACCTACGGGCTGGAGCGGCTGGCCATGTACGTGCAAGACGTTCTCCACGTCTTCGCGCTCGACTTCAACGGCGCCGGGGTCACGTACGGCGACGTGTTCTTGCGCGCCGAGCGCGAATACAGCGCCTATAGCTTCGAACGCTCCGACCCGGACCTGCTGACCCGCCACTTCGCCGACGCCGAGCGCGCCTGCCAGGCCCTGCTCGCCGACGGCCTCGCGCTTCCCGCCTACGATCAGTGCATCAAGGCGAGCCACTTGTTCAATTTGTTGGACGCGCGCGGCGTCATCAGCGTCGCCGAGCGGGCGAGCTACATCGGACGGGTCCGCGCGCTCGCCAAGGGGTGCTGCGAGGCGTGGGTCGCGGGTGAAGCCGCTGTGATTGCAGCAAAAATGCCCCCAGCGGGCGAAAAATCCTGACCGATGCCGGAACTCTTCATCGAACTTTTCAGCGAGGAAATCCCGGCGCGGATGCAATCTGGCGCCGCCTCCGACCTGGCCCGCCTGTTAAGTGCCGCGCTCGCCGCGCTTTCGCCGCGAAACGTGGAGACCTTCCACGGCCCGCGCCGGATCGCGCTCCGCGCCGAGGTCGCGGCCGAGGTCGCCGCGACGGAATCGGTGGAGCGCGGCCCCCGCCTCTCGGCCCCCGAACAGGCTCTGGCGGGATTTATCCGCAAGCACAACGCGGCCCGTGAACAGCTTCGCAAGGAAGGTGAGCACTGGGTTCTAGACAAGTGGATTGCCTCGATTCCCGCCCCAACCCTGATCGCCGCCGCGCTGCCTGATCTGCTCCGCCGCTTTCCGTGGCCCAAATCCATGCGCTGGGGCGGCACCAGCGCCTTCACCTGGATCCGCCCCCTGCGCCGGATCGTCTGCCTGCTCGGTGGCGCCGTGGTCCCGTTCGCGCTGCGCGAGGGCAATGACGACGCGCATGGCCTCGCCTCCGGCAACCTCACCGAAGGCCATCGCTTCCACGCGCCCGGCCCCGTCGCGGTCAGATCCTGCGCCGACTGGCGGGACACGCTCGCGCGTCGGCGCGTCATCGTGGACGCGGGGGAGCGCGCCCGGCGGATCGCGCATGGCCTCGCCACCGAGGCCGAGGCCAGGGATCTCAGCCTCGTTGAAGATCCCGGCCTGCTCGATGAGGTCGCCGGCCTCGTCGAATGGCCGGTGCCTCTGCTCGGCCGCATCGACCCGGCCTATATGGATCTCCCCGCCGAGGTCATGCAGGTCTCGATGCGCGTCAACCAGCGCTACTTCGCGCTGCGCGCGCGCGACGGCTCGGCTGCCCCCTGGTTTGGTTTCGTCGCCAACATCGAAGCCGAGGACGGCGGGGCCGCCATCGTCGCGGGCAACGAGCGCGTGCTGCGCGCCCGCTTCGCCGACGCGCGGCACTTCTGGGATCTCGATCGGCGGACCAGGCTCGCCGAGCGCGTGCCCCAGCTCGACACGATCACCTTCCACGCCAAGCTCGGCACGCAGGGCGAGCGCGTCCACCGCCTGCGCCACCTGGCTCGCCGGATCGCGCCCCTCGTCGGCGCCGATCCCCAACACGCCGACCGCGCCGCGATGCTCGCCAAGGCCGACCTCGTCACCGGCATGGTGGGCGAATTCCCCGAACTGCAAGGCGTCATGGGCCGCTACTACGCCCTGCACGACCACGAACCGGCGGACATCGCCGACGCGATCCGCGACCA